>CAIYWO010000329.1 GCA_903929925.1 uncultured beta proteobacterium
GACGATTTGGCCTTCCTTCAATACACCGGCGGAACTACGGGTGTCTCCAAAGGTGCCATGTTGACGCACCGCAACGTGCTGTCCAACGTAGAGCAGGGAAGAGTTTGGTTTGACCCCATCATTGACAAGACCGAGGCCATGATAGGCATCACGGCGATTCCGCTCTACCACATCTACGCGCTAGGCACTTGTCTGAGTGGTCTTAACGCGGGGGGCACGAACGTGCTGGTATCCGACCCACGCAATATCCCCGCTTTTGTCAAGGTGTTGTCACAATACAAATTCGCTAGTTTGCCTGCGGTCAACACACTCTTTATCGGCTTATTAAACGACCCCAACTTTGCCAAGCTCAACTTTAGCAAGCTGATTTTTGGTGTGGGCGGCGGTGCCGCTACGCAGCGTACCGTGGCCGAGCAGTGGCAGCAGGTTACGGGTAAGCCTTTGCTGGAAGGATTTGGCCTGACGGAATGTTCCCCCACCGTCAGTGTCAATCCCTACAACACCAATGAATTTCGCGGCGGCATTGGGTTTCCGTTACCGTCCACCGAGGTTTCCATCCGCAATGAAGAGGGGGTAGAACTGCCGATCGGTCAACCTGGCGAACTTTGCGTGCGCGGTCCCCAGGTCATGAAGGGTTACTGGCAGCGCCCCCAGGAAACGGCTGCAGTCATGACGGCTGATGGCTTTTTGCGCACCGGCGATATCGCCGTCATGGAGACCGATGGCTACATGAACATCGTGGACCGGATCAAGGACATGATTCTGGTCTCCGGCTTCAACGTTTATCCCAACGAAGTGGAAGAAGTGGTCATGTCGCACCCTGGCGTGCTCGAGGTCGCTGCGGTGGGCAATAAGAGCGATGGCACAGGGGAGAAAATCAAACTGTTTGTGGTCAAAAAATCGCCTGCACTGACCCAAGAGATGGTCATAGCGCATTGCCGCGAAAACCTCACCGCTTACAAAGTTCCGCGCGAAGTAGAGTTTTTGGACGAACTACCCAAGAGCCCGGTGGGCAAGGTCTTGCGTCGGGAGTTACGTGAACGCGGCTAGTCCAGCTTGTAAAGGCACCTTCTGCTGCGACAGCGCCAGCGGCTTGGCATATCCATTCTTAGAGAACATGAGCGATGAACCAAACGATAGAAATCTCTGAATTCCGCAACAACACCCGTGCCTGGTTGGAGGTCAATTGTCCTGCGCAAATGCGTAAAGCGATGACAAGCGACGACGACACCTGTTGGGGTGGGCGTAAATGGAAGTTTGCCTCGGACGCGCAAAAGTTGTGGCTTGAGCGCATGGCCGAGCGCGGCTGGACGGTGCCGACTTGGCCGAAAGAATACGGAGGTGGCGGTCTTACGGATGCAGAGGCCAAAGTCTTGGCGCAGGAGATGGCGTCCCTCGGCTGTCGCCCACCTGTGGTGAGTTTCGGCATCTGGATGCTGGGCCCGGCACTACTCAAGTTTGGTACCCATGAACAAAAACTCGAACATCTTCCAAAAATAGCCCGAGGAGAAATTCGTTGGTGCCAGGGCTACTCCGAACCCAATGCAGGGTCGGATCTGGCCTCGCTTGCTACCCGCGCTGACGACATGGGCGACCACTTCATTGTCAATGGCCAGAAGATTTGGACTTCATATGCCGATGAATGTGACTGGATTTTCTGCTTAGTGCGCACCGATACCGCCAAGAAGCACACCGGCATCAGCTTTGTGCTGTTCGATATGGCAACACCCGGCGTCAGCACAAGACCTATCCGTTTGATCTCTGGAAATTCGCCATTCTGCGAGACCTTCTTCGACAATGTCCGGGTGGAAAAACACAATCTGGTCGGCACTCTGAACGCCGGCTGGGATGTTGCTAAATACCTTTTGATGCACGAGCGCGACATGATCGGTGCGATGGGAGAGATATCGAGCACACCCTCGGTATCTGAAGCCGCAAAATCGACTGTTGGCTTAGACGCGCTGGGCCGTCTATCTGAGTTGCACTTGCGTTCGCAAATTGCAGAGTTCGAGCTCGATGAAGCCGCGTTTAGACTCACCTTGCAGCGTGTCGGCGATATGGCTAAGGCCAGACTTGCGCACCCGGCCATGTCATCCATGCTCAAGTATTACGGTTCTGAACTCAACAAGCGGCGTTGGGAATTGATGGCC
>CAIYWO010000330.1 GCA_903929925.1 uncultured beta proteobacterium
GGGGCGCTGATTGTCGTCGTGTGTATTGCGATGGGAATTTTGTTTTTAGGCGGAATCAATGCGCGGATTTTTTCGGCGCTAGTCGGTGGATTGCTCTTTGCCTTCTCGATGGTGATTTGGCTCTCGCCTTGGCGACGCGAACGTGTGTTCGCTTATTTAGACCCGTGGAACCCGGATTATGCGCAGTCTAAGGCGTATCAACTATCGCATTCGCTTATGGCGATTGGTCGGGGCGAATGGACAGGTGTTGGTCTTGGGGGCAGTGTCGAGAAGTTGCACTATCTGCCAGAGGCGCACACCGACTTTATCGTCGCGGTGATCGGCGAAGAACTCGGATTTATCGGGATCTTCTTGGTCGTTGCGCTGTTTGCCATCATTATCTATCGCTGCTTTGAGATTGGTCGGCAGGCCATTGCAATGGAGCGTGTGTTCGGCGGGTTGATTGCGCAAGGCGTCGGCGTATGGTTTGGCGTGCAGACATTCATCAATATCGGTGTGTGCTTAGGTTTGTTGCCAACTAAAGGCTTGACCTTACCCCTCGTCAGTTATGGCGGTTCGGGCATTCTGATGAATTTGATCGCGATCGCGGTGGTCTTACGTGTCGACTTTGAGAATCGTAATTTGATGCGAGGAGGAAGAGCATGAGCTTGACCTCCCCCGTCATTCTCATCATGGCAGGCGGAACCGGCGGCCACATCATGCCCGGCCTGGCTGTTGCCGATGTGTTACGTGACCGAGGCTGGACTGTCCGCTGGCTAGGGCATCCTGAGAAAATGGAGGGCAAGCTTGTTCCTGCTCGCGGCTACGAGCTATGTCCTCTGCGCTTTGCGGGCTTACGTGGCAAGGGGGTTGTGGATCAACTCAAGGCGCCTTTCCGCTTCATGCGCGCACTGACGCAGGCGTGGGGACATTTCACGCGCGTTCAGCCAAATGTTGTTCTCGGAATGGGCGGCTATGTAGCTTTCCCTGGTGGCGTCGTGAGTGCCTTGCGTGCCAAACCATTGGTATTACATGAGCAAAATGCGATCGCTGGTATGACAAATCGCTACCTGTCGCACCTTGCCCGGCGTGTCTTGAGTGGCTTTCCAGGGGCACTTTCCGGTGCTGAGGTAGTGGGTAATCCCGTACGTGACGAGGTCGTGCGTCTTGCCGATCCGAGCGAGAGATATGGGCAGCGAAGTGGGGCGTTACGTGTGTTGGTCGTGGGTGGAAGTCTTGGAGCGACAGCATTAAATACAGTGCTGCCTCAAGCTTTTGCGCAAATGCCGTTGCAGTCACGACCGATTGTGACCCACCAAGCGGGAGCGCAACACATTGATGCACTGGAACGCGCGTATGCAGAGGCGGGGGTGCAGGCTCAATGCGTAGCCTTCATCGATGACATGGCGAGCGCGTTAGGCCAGACGGATTTGCTGATCTGCCGTGCAGGTGCGATGACCGTTGCAGAAGTTTCTGCCGCTGGCGTAGCTGCCTTATTTGTTCCTTTCCCGTTTGCTGTAGACGATCATCAGACCGCAAATGCAAAATTTTTGACTGAGGCTGGAGCGGGCTGGGTGTTGCAACAGAAGGATATGACCGCAGACGGTCTCGCGCAATGGTTATCGCTTCGCACGCGTGTCGAGTTGAGTGACGTAGCCCAGCGTGCGCGTACGCATGCGCAGCCCCACGCCGCGCAGCGGATTGCAGATATTTGTGAAGAATTGGCCGGAGGCAAAGCATGAAACATCGTCTTCAGCA
>CAIYWO010000331.1 GCA_903929925.1 uncultured beta proteobacterium
CTCTGCGGCAGAACCTCTCGCAAAAGCATCGCCAGACACGCCTCCACCTACAGAACTGAACACACGCACGACGTCAGGCATCGTCTCGAGCTTCTGGCGAACACGCTCTGCCGCACGTAATGTATCCTCGAGCGTACTGCCTGGAGCGCGCTCGATATTGACCATTGTTTGACCCCGATCTGACGGCGGTACAAAACCTTTTGGTAGCAAGGGAACCAGCGAAAGCGATCCTACAAAAAAGATCGTGGCCAACAGCAAGGTTTTAAATCTATTACCTAAACACCACTGTACCGATAACAAGTAATGGCGCATCACCCAACCATCTTTCTCAGGCTCGCTAGAAGCCTTGTTTGGCTTCATCAAATACGCCGCCATCATTGGCGTGAGCAGGCGAGCTACCAGCAGCGAGGCCAAGATCGCCAGAACAGCTGTCCAGCCGAACTGCTTAAAGAACTTACCTGGGACGCCAGCCATGAAGGCAGTCGGCAAAAACACAGCAACCAAAGCGAAGGTCGTCGCAATGACTGCCATCCCGATTTCGTCCGCCGCATCCAGCGCAGCCTGAAACGGAGTCTTACCCATACGAAGATGCCGCGCAATATTTTCGACCTCGACGATCGCGTCATCCACCAAAATACCAACGACCAATGCAAGCGAAGTTAAGGTGACCATGTTCAGCGTAAAGCCGAACAAGTAAATTCCTAGAAAGGCGGGCAGGATCGATAGTGGAAGTGCCGCAGCAGAAACGATTGTCGCGCGCCAGTCTCTTAAGAAATACCAAACGACCAGAACAGCCAGAATCGCACCTTCATACAGAAGGTGCATGGACCCGTTAAAGTTTTCCTCTGTTGCCGTCACGTTATTAATTTGCTCAGAGAACTCAATATCGCGATGTTTGAGCTCGAGCGCTGCGATCACCTCATGCACGGCCTTGGCGAGAGACACCTCATTCGCACCCTTGCTGCGCATGATCTCAAAGGCGACTACCGGCTTGCCATTCACTAAGGCGATCGAGCGGCGTTCCGCTGTTGCATCCTCAATCTTGGCAAGCTGACCGAGCCGGATGCGGCGACCATCCGCTAAAGAAATATCTAACTCTGCCAATTCGGCCGCAGTCGTCGCAGTGGCAATTGTGCGAACAGACTGCTCGGCACCGCCAATATCCCCTCGTCCACCTGGAGACTCCTGTTGCACTAACTTGAGGCGACGCGAGATATCGGCTGCAGTCACACCTAAAGCTGCCATTTTTAGAGGATCTAGTTCGATACGGATCTCTCGGTTTAGGCCACCGATGCGTCTAACGCGACCCACCCCAGTGACGGTCAACAAGTTTTTCGTCACAGTGTTGTCGATAAACCAAGCCAAGCCTTCTTGATCAAGACGCGTAGACGTCAAAGCATACGTCATGAGTGGACGACCCGCTGTCGTGGTGCGCAATACGCTTGGCTCTTTCACGTCAGCAGGCAAGTCCGCACGCACACGCGTCACCGCGTCACGCACATCATTGACGGCCTCCATGACATCCTTCTCGAGATTGAACTCGACCGTGATGGCAACCGTGCCCTCTAGTATTTTGGTGTAAAGATTTTTGATGCCTTGCAACGTTGCGATCGAATTTTCAATCTTGCGTGCAACTTCCGTCTCGAGCGTGGCAGGCGCGGCGCCGGGTAGGCTCGCTTCGACTGTCACCATCGGCAATTCAATATCGGGGAAGTCCTGAACACCAATCGCCCGAAACGACAACACACCTGCGATCGACAGCAGGATAAACAGCAGAATTGCTGGAATTGGATGACGAATCGAAAAAGCGGAAAAATTCATTCGGGAGCCTACTTCGCTTCAGGCGTCGTGGGTGATGGAGCCGGATCGATCGCAATCACATCGTCGTTATTCAGGAAGCCTGCTCCGGATTCTGCGATGCTCTCATTGTCCTCAACACCCTTGAGAATCTCAACGCGCGCACCCAGTCGACGTCCAATCTCAACGCGCACTTGTGAAACACGCGCGGCATCTCGAACCTTAAACACGTAACTGAAGCCATCACGCATGACGACCGACTCTTGCGGCAACGTCAGTACCCGTGTGTCACCCAACTCAAACTCTCCAGTGGCGAACATGCCAGCACGCACGACCGGCACATCCGTTTCAATCGTGGGAAGATCGACGTACACAACTGCTGTACGCGCTTGCATATCTACTGTTGGGCCAATCACGCGGACCTTACCCAACAATGGCGTTGCGTCTTTGTCTAAGCTCGCAGGGCGAACTCGAACCGGCATTCCAACTTTAATTCGGCTCAACTCTTCTGACACGACATCTGCGCGCCACTCGAGTCTGCGCTGTCGCACCATCTTGAATAGCTCGGTTCCGACTGGAACCACAGCACCCACGCTTATCTGTCGAGCCGAGATCACGCCATCGTCGGGAGCACGAACCTCTGCAAACTGCAGACGCAAATTTTGCACTTGCATTTGCGCACGAACAGCCTCAAGTCTTGCTTTAGCTGTTTGCTCTGCAGTAAAGTATTGACTGATTTGCTGGGCCGACAACGCACCAGAATTTTTTAAACTGCGGGCGCGTCCAGCATTGGCTTGTGCTTCGGCCAAGCCGGCAGCCGCTTCCGCTTCTTGCGCCCTCTGCACCGCTAAATCAGCCAATACCGTGTCAGTGGCAAACATCGCCAGCACTTGATCGCGCTTGACCACGTCTCCGACATTGACCCGCACCTCAGCAACGCGCAATCCACCCACCTGAGATCCAATCGAAGCTTCTTGCCAGGCAGCAATATTGCCATTGGCGCGAATTGTTGCAGGCGTCGATACCCACTGAGGCTTGATGACCGAGATTGTCAACGCTGGACGCGCCGTTGGCGATGCAGTCTGCGCAACAGCCATATCCGCTTGCACGCATAGCAGACTTAACAGGCTTGTGGCCAAACCTCTATTCATCAATTGTGTCCACTTCATGGTTGAGCCTTCGTCTTTAGTATGTCCGCGGGTTTCGCCTTGGCGGTCCGCAACGTCTCAAGCGACTCGGACGCGGTCCAACCGCCTCCCACCGCACGGTAAAGCGCAATGAACGCATTGACCTTTTCGCGGCGCACTGTCGCCAAAATATTATCGGCATTGAATGAAAGTCTTCTGGTTTCTTCTAGATCGAGGATACTTGCCAAACCGAAGTTATAGCGCTCCTGCATCGCGCGTAACGAGGCGTGATAGCCCCTCGAGGCCTTCAGAGATTCTTTTTCACGTGTCTCTAGACTATTTAATCGAACCAGTGCCTCTTCTACTTCGCGTACCGCACGCCTTGCTTGGGTGCGGTAATTATTTGCCGCTACGTCGTACGCGGTAATCGCGGTATCAACGTTTGCCGCACGTCGACCCGCATCAAATATTGGGAGAGTGAGTGAAGGTCCAATCGACCAGGACGTCGCATTAATTGAGCCCGCGCTGGTCTCAAACCCGAGAGGACCGATATTGCCCAGAAGCGAAAGCCTTGGATACCGCTCCGCCTCACGCACGCCAATATCTGCGCTCGCAGCCGCTACGTCTCGCTCAGCCGCTGCTATATCAGGCCGCTGCGACAGCACTTGTGCAGGTACTTGTTTCAGCGTTGGCATTGCAGGTACAGGTAGCTTGGCGCTTTGCTTTGCTAGCTTAGCGCGCAGGTCCACTTCAGGAAGACCCGTCACAGAAACGAGCGCTTTCACCAGAATGTCACAGTCAGCAGTTTGCGCAGCAACGCGACTCTGTCCTTCGGCTGCGCTTGCACCCGCCAAGGCATACGTTGCGGGCGATTGAAACCCCGCCTGCGAGAGTTTTTGCGTCAGCGCAGCGGTTTGCATTCGCGACTTGACGTCAGAACGTGCAATGGCGGCGAGCTGTTCACAACCGCGAAAGTTCGTATACATATTGGCCACATCGGCCGAAACGGAAATCCTGGCCTCATGCCAAGTAGCAACCTGCGCCTCGAACCGTGCCTGCGCTGCTTCGCTTGCGCGAGACAACCCACCGAACAAATCGATCTCCCAACCTAGTTGAAGCTGAGCTTGTGCGGTCGTCGCAACAATAATAGGACCGCCCAACTGGAATGTGCCACGCGTCGCCACTGCAGCCGCGTTGATGTTCGGTACAGCAGCAGCGTTTGTCGTCACCAATACGGCACGCGCTTGCGCAATACGCAACGCCGCCGCCGCCATGGTCTGACTTTGTTGTTGAGCAGAATCAATGAGCTCAAGCAGCACGGGGTCATT
This sequence comes from uncultured beta proteobacterium, assembly GCA_903929925.1. Classification (GTDB taxonomy): domain Bacteria; phylum Pseudomonadota; class Gammaproteobacteria; order Burkholderiales; family Burkholderiaceae_B; genus Zwartia. The sequence goes on from CAIYWO010000331.1 coordinate 4,253, forward strand.
AAATTGCGCCCACCAGTTTCCAAGCGCAACCATATCGCCGCCGTGGGGCAGATTTTGTTGCCAATTCACTGGGGCAGCCGGGACAGTTGTGGCCTGCGCTTGGTCGTAATCAGGCCCGACAGTGATGCAGCCAGACATGACAACCACAAGAAAGACTGCACTCAGTCTTAACACCCAAATCACCATTTTAAAAAAAGAGTATTGACTACTAAGCAATACTATGTGTGCGGCGCAATAACCAGCAGTTGGCAGAGTGCACTAGGATAACAAACTGTGTCGTCCATGACTAAAAAAATCGACGCAAAACCACGCAAATAATCTGCCATAAGCTTGCCGATGATCGTTGTGGCGGACTGTCTATGTCAGGCTAAACAGTGGGTTCAGGCATCGCGGGTGGTTTGGCAAACCAGAATAAGGCGGTTCCTGCGCCAGCAATTAACGCAAGCACCGTAAAGCCCAAGCGATAGTTACCCGTGGCATCGCCCATGATGCCCGCAAGCAAAGGGCCTGAGATCTGACCAAAGGCCGTGATCAGCGCGGACAAACCAAGAATCATGCCAATTGATTTCCGTCCAAAATAGTCCGCGCGAATCGCTTGCATGAAGGGGCCACGAATGCCCCAGGCTAAACCGTGGAAAACAGCAAACAGCACTAACATCACTGGCCCAAAGGCGTACGTCAACATCAACATACCTACCATGTGCATCATCATGCATACGGCGGCGACGCGGTTTTTCTGTAACTTGTCGCCCAGCACACCGCCTAGCAGTACACCGATGACCTGGAACCCAGTCATCAGCGTAATGTAAAACGAGGCTTGTGCGATGGTGTAGTCCAACGAAATACGCATGTGATTAATGGCATGCGTATTGACAGCTGTCACAATAATCAACGCCACACCATGCCCTGCTGAAAGCAACCAAAATGCTTTGGTGCGAAGCGCTTGACGCGGCGTGAACTCTGGCTCTGGTTTAGATTCAATCGCGCCCGACACATCGATCGTTCCTCGCACGACACCCAGTCCATCAACCGTCTCCCCAAAATCCTCGGGGCGACGACGAAACACGCAAGCTAAGGGGTAGCCCACCAGAATCACGAAAACGCCACAGGTAAAAGCTGTCTCGCGCCAGCCGAACGTTTCGATACTCCAGGCAACGATAGGCACCAACGTGCCACCTAGTGCCAAGCCCAGCCCAACCATTGACAACGCACGTGCGCGTTTTTTTTCGAACCACTGAATCACACCTACGTTCAGTGGGAAATATCCCGCCATGGAAGAGCCAATTGCAATGACCACCGCGGCCCCATAAAAACCCATCAACGTATCGATTTGGCTGAGCAGAATAAACCCGAGCCCAAACACGACGACCCCGACCTTAATCACACCGCGCGAGCCAAATTTATCGAGAAACCAACCAAGGAGCGGGCCAATCACGGCGGCTTCCATGGACATAAGTGCCGAGGCCCCTGAGACCGAGGTCTTACTCCACCCTTTATCTTGAATCAGAACAGCGATGTACGCGCCGAAGGCCTGGTGCAGCATCATGGACTGCATGAACTGCAGCGATGCTGCAGCGAATACCATTTTCCAGCCGTAAAAAATTTTCATCTGACTCTGAGTGTTGTGTCGAACCTAGTATCAACCCTAACATAAAGATCTTTCTCTTGCAGTCTGACAAGTCATGCCACCTACGCTGCAGCGCAGCATTTGATTGCCGTGTTGTATACCTGCACAGTGCCTAGACTTGGTACTCTACAGGTTCCGAATTTTTCAACCTATTAACAACTTGAGGTCATTGTGGCTAAAGCTTATTGGATCAGTGCCTACCGTTCCATCTCCAACCCCGAGGCGCTTGCCGCCTACGCCAAGCTGGCCGGCCCAGCACTCACTGCTGCGGGTGGCAAATTCTTAGCGCGCAACGAAGCTGCAGCGGTCAAAGAAGACGGCGTAAAGCAGAGAACGGTTTTACTTGAATTTGAGAGCGTAGAAGCCGCTCTTGCAGCCTACAACAGCCCCGGCTACCAAGAGGCGATTCGCGCGCTCGGTACTGGCTCGGTTGAGCGCGATATCCGTATCGTTGAAGGCGTGTAAGTAAACCGATTACCCATGTCGGTTCGCAGGCGCGCCGACCTGCCATAGGCGGTCGCGCCACTTCCAGGCCACACTCACCGTGGCTGCTATACCAAGCGTCGTATACAAGACCGTCGTCCAAACGAAACCAATCGAAGAGATCAACGGTCCGGAAATGAGTAAGCCGAGCGGCAGGCCCCAGATCGCTAAGACACGCAGGCCCATGATTCGGCCTCGAAACTTAGGGTCGGTTGAACGCAGCATCACAGCAGCCAACGGTGTCATACACATGCTTTGAGCAAAGCCCGCACAGAGTAAGATCACCACACCGGAACTAAAGGACGTGAGTGGTGCAAAAATTAAAAGCAGCCCAAACCAGCAAACAGTCGCAATGAACATCGCACGCGCTGTCCCTAGAGAAAAGACATTCGTTCCTAAAACGAGCGATCCTAATAACGCACCGATTGAAAAACTAGCACTGAGTAATCCAAGACCTGTTTGGTCGACTTCGTAAATTGTCCTTGCGATGTAAGGCAACAGTCCTAATGAGAAGGGAAAGGCCAAAAGGTTGATCAAAAAGGCAATCGCGATCGGCCCAAGTAATTCCGGCTTACCCCACGCATAGACGAATGCCTCTTTTAAATCGCGCAGGGGTGCCATCGATGCAGCGGGTCCCGTGTGCGGCACACGGCCAGCCACACCCCTTGAAAAAATGAAACTAACGATATACAGCAGCGTAATGACAACGTACGCAGGCACTAATCCGAATTGCGCAAACACACTTGCCCCTGCGAGTGCGCCTGCGATGCGTGCCGAATCAGAGGTCATCCGTGACAGGCCAAGCGCTGCAGTCATCTGATCAGCAGGCTGAGTCTGACCAATCAGGGCGTAACGCATCATCATGTCAGAAGGGCGAACAACGCCGACGATAGAAGCCAGGACAATCACAAGGACTGGTGAGAGCAAGTCAAAGA
>CAIYWO010000332.1 GCA_903929925.1 uncultured beta proteobacterium
GGACAAAAACAAGTGACGCTTGAGCCGCCAGCTCCTGCGTTAGCGCAGGCATGCAAAGTATGGGTGAGCCCGGCGCATGCGTTAGGCCATGCGAGAGCGACACAGCTACTGAAACGGCTCGGTGCCTTGATACAAACGGGTAGCAAACCTGGCCCTGACGACTTGCTGATTGTGACGCCTTTTGGTTTGGATGTTTCTACGTGCGTTGCCGAGCAAGGGCTCGATGCCGAACGCACGGTTGGGCTCGATACCTTGCATGATTTTGATCTGAGTAAACGTCGCACGCTTATGTTGTCTCCCGCCACGCAACCGAAATGGCGTGATTTGGCACATGCTTTATTCGGTTGCGACAATATCCGGGTGAGTGTTGTGCAGGATTCTGCAGGGTTTGTCGCTCAGCGTGTTGTGGCGATGATCGTCAACATTGCCTGTGACATTGCGCAACAGAGCATTGCGACGCCTGGGGATATTGATCGTGCAGTGAACTTGGGGCTGGGTTATCCGCAAGGGCCTTTGACGATTGGTGATGCCTTAGGCGCCGAGAATATTCTTGAGATCTTGCGCAATATGCAAAGAGTCACAGGAGACCCTCGGTATCGCCCAAGTTTGTGGTTGCAGCGCCGTGTGCAACTGGGGCGGTCACTCACGACCGCCTGACGCTACAACTTATTTTGCAGCGGGTGCTTGAGGTGCAGGAGCGGCAGGTTCTTCGAATTTGCCGCCAGCACTGTTTGACATGTAGACAACGGCACGGGCAATTTCGTAGTCATCCAGAGCGGGGTTGCCGCCTTTCGCAGGCATGGCGCCCTTGCCCTTAACAACGTTTGCAACCATTGCGCTCAGGCCGGTGCCGATTGCGGTGGACCAGGCGGTCGCATCGCCGAATTTCAACGCGCCCGCAACGCCAGCAGCGTGGCAGCCGGCACAAACCGCTTTATAGACTTGTTCGCCCGTTTTGTAGACTTTGGGACCACTTGCGTCGACGAGGTCAAGACGTGCGACCGGCGCAATGCGCTTGGCCGTGGCTTCTGGGCCCAGCGTATCAGAACCCGCGCCGACTTTTACTCCTGCCGTGACCATGTTGGCCAACAAGATAATGATGATAACCGGCAAGATAAACGACAACACGACCGTAACGATCAGTTGCTTGGGTGTCTTGATGGGCGAGTGGTGTTCTTCTTCGTGTGGCTGCGTATTGCTCATGACCAAATCCTGCAAGTAGTTGACTTACAAACCCGAGGATTATAGCGGGATCGGAAGAGGTCCGTGAGAAATCTGAGGGGGTAAACCGCTACCGCTATAATTCGCTGCGCGGCGCCCGTAGTTCAATGGATAGAATAAGAGTTTCCGAAGCTCTCGATACAGGTTCGATTCCTGTCGGGCGCGCCACACCAAGCGTTCCTTTATGTCCTTGCCGCCTTTTACTGGGCCTCAGGAGCTTTCAATGCCGAGTGAAAGCGGGCCACATACTCGTCAAAACTCTCATTGTCAGACGCTTCGATCGCTTGTTGGTCAAGTAAGGACTGCGTGGCTTGTGTTTGCGCCGCAGCCAACTCTGCTGGGCTCAAGCCTGTTTTGCGCAAATTTTGCGCATGGACTTTGCTCAGGCTCAATGCCTGATCGTGGAAAGACTCACCGGACCCTTTAAGTTGCTCGAGAAATTGGGCCGACGGAGTTTGTCGCGGATCACGCACTTTCGAGCGCTGTGCTTCAACGGCCGAAACGTATGTATCGTCGCCAAGCGTTTGCCCAAAAGTCTGCGCGCAGCGCGCGATTTGATCCAGAAGGCTGTTCGCCCAATCAGCTAGTGAAATCTCACGACCGTTTTGTTGTAACAAGAGGCCCGGCTCTCGCCCATGCTTGACGACTTTTGCAAAGTTTGCAGCGCTTTCCGGGCACCAACCGCTGTCAGTGAACTCTGGGCTGTCCTCAAGTGCACAAAACAATAAGAATGCATCAACAAAGCGCGCTGTTTGCGCCGAGATACCTACCGACTCGTTAGGGTCGATATCGAGGCAGCGGACCTCAATGTATTGCACCCCACGTTCTGCGAGTGCGGTGATAGGGCGTTCGCACGGGCCCGTCGTGCGTTTCGGACGAATGCTCGAGTAAAACTCATTCTCAATTTGTAAGACGTTTGTATTGAGTTGAATCCATTCGCCTGCACGATGCGTCCCGATTGCTTGGTAGGCGGGCCACGGCGTTGTGACGGCGTCGTATAAGCGCTGCAGAAACGTATTGAGATCGTTGTAGCAGAGCTTCAGTCCTGACTGCGCTTTGTTTTGGTAACCAAGATCGCTCATGCGCAGGCTGGTCGCGTACGGCAAATACATGGTGTCCGGCCGGAGTGACTCGAGGTTACCTACGTTGCCACGCAAAAATTCTGTTGAAACTGCTGGTGAAGAGCCAAACAAATACATCAGCAACCAGTTGTAACGCGTGAAGTTACGGATGAGCGAGATGTAGCCTGCCGAACGGCGCTCTTGGGCAGTCTCTTGCTTGAGGTCGAGTAAATCCCAGATTGCTTCGTCAAAGGAGAAGTTGTAATGCAAGCCTGCGATGCATTGCATGGTCTTGCCGTAACGCTCAGCCAGCCCGCGTCTGTACACGTGCTTAATCATGCCTGTATTGGATGTGCCGTACCAAGCGATTGGAATATCGGCATCGGCAGGTAACTGCGCTGGCATCGAGTGATTCCACATGAGTTCGTTGGGCATCGTCGTGGCCACGACACGGTGAATCTGATTGATCTCTGCCATCAGGGCGTCGACCGTTGTATGCGTTCCCGTAATGAGTTCGAGAAGCGCCTCGGAATAGTCTGTTGTGATCCGAGGGTGGGTCAAGGCTGAGCCCAGCGCAACGGGGTGTGCCGTCTTGGAAAGCACGCCGGCTGAATCAACGCGCAGGCCTTCTTTTTCGATTCCGCGTAAGGACTGGCGCAAAATAGAGGGACGTGCGAGCAGTCGATCGAGGCGGGTAGACAACATAGACACGAGAAGGCCTTTAAACTGTGGTGAGACAATCCATTTTAAGCCACGAGTCCTTTCGCACGGTATGCGCCAAAATCAAGGACAATTTCAAGATATCCAAGATATCTTCATTGCTAGCCGAGAATCATGCGTAAATTTATATCCCTTTGCTTAGTGTGGGTAACGTTGCTGGGCTTAGCTGGCTGCACGCCAGAGTACAACTGGCGCGAACTTTCAGTAGCTGATGAGCGCGCCGTGGTCATGTTCCCCGCCCGTACAAAAGTCGAGCAGCGCAAAATTGAGGTTGAAGGGTTGAGTCTGACGTTTTCGTTAAGTTCTGCGGCTGTTGGAGATGCTGTTTTTTCTGTTGGCTCCGCGGCCCTGGATGAGTCAGTGACGGCGGCTAAAGCGCAGGCGCTGGTTGACGCTTTTGTCCGGGCACTGTCTAGGCGAGTTGGGCAAAGCGCTCCGCCGCAAGCTGCGACCGGCGAGGCCTTTACGCTCGAGACGGTTGTCAATGGTAGACCCTCGCTATTGATGGGCCGAGTGCTGGTGCACCGGGGCATGTTGATTCAGGTGGTCGTTTCTGGCCCGACACAAGCACTTTCGCGTGAGAATGCATCAGACTTTATGCGATCGTTGGTGCTTCGTTAGGCTGCGTGACAAGCTCAGGATGCTCTGCACGATATGGCGCGTCAAGCAGACCAAGTCGCAGCGCTTGCGCTACACCAGCTTGCCGTCCATAGACTTTGAGCTTGGCGCAGGCATTACGCAGATGAAAATTCACTGTGCGTTCGGTCA
>CAIYWO010000333.1 GCA_903929925.1 uncultured beta proteobacterium
GGTTGCTGTCGTATTGATCGCATCGACGAGTGCGACGTCCGGATTGGCCAAACTTGCCTTTAAATCAGCGGCCGCACTGTAATCACCACTCGCCAGAACGACGCCGTAACGCGCGCGTATTTGATGCATCGCACCGTCTGAGGTACGAACTTGTGCACCCACCACGCGATCACCTTCAAGCAGCAAGCTATCTAAGGCCGTATTCAACCGAATATCTACGCCAAGTTGCTGACAGTGCCGCGTCAAGTGATACGCAAACGATTTGGAATTTGGGACAACGTTATGCATCCGAGCGACACGATGCGGTGGCTCTTCCTCAGGGCCGACAAAAACAACGCCTAACTTCATCAACCAATCAATCATTTCTGACGTGTGATCGACCAGGATGCGGCGTAGTTTCAAGTTATCGCGAGGTGCTAGCTCTCCAGCATGCTTAGCCATATCCTCAAAATGTGCATCTGTGCTGTCCACAATGCCGGCTCTGCGTTGATGGGGCGTCCCCGTCGCAGTGATGGAGCCGACTGACCACGAGGTCGAGCCACCTGTCTCAGCGTTCTTTTCCAAAAGAATGACCTTGCGTCCGGCCAGCGCTGCCTCAGATGCAGCGGCCAAGCCTGCTCCGCCGCCACCCACCACCAAAACGTCCGTCTCAATTATTGCTGCCAATTTATTTCTACCTTCAAGGAATAATTTTTTTCGATCTAAAGAAATCAAAACCCTCTAGCCACATGGTCGGTGTATTGACTCGCTCAGTAAAGCCATCCCTGTCAGCTTTGCTCATGTCAGACACAACGTCCCATTGCAACGACATCACATAATCACCGTACGGCCACTGCGCCAGGGTTTCCAGATCTGAACGCTGCAGACCATATTTGTTGGCGATACCTGACCATGTTTGTGCATGCTGACGCGCAAACTCCGCAAAGGAAGAATCTTGCGGCGCACCACACTCCATATTGAAATATCTGGCAAAGATTGGCCAGAGTTGTGACCAACTCATGGGATCGCCATTCACAATGTTGTAGGCCTGATTCGCGCAGCGTCCGTCCGTCATCATCCAGGTAGCTGCCCGCGCGAGCGTTGGCAGCCAAGAGAATTGTGTTTTAGCCCTGTAACTGCGCTCTGTGCCTGGGTAAGCAAGCGGCAATCCTAGCTCACGCAGAATCGATGCGTAGAGTCCCAAGATCAAAATCATATTGCGTGGCTCATCAATCCGGTAGTTACAAAATGCATGTGGTCGGGATATCGACCATGACCACGCTTTGCCACGTTGACGTTGCTCAAGCATGCATTGCTGCTCGTAATAGAAACTATTGAAGTTCCCGCATGTATCGTCTTCTTGATAAGGAGTACGGCGCTCTTGCACTGTATGTCCATAGTATTTTGTACCGTGGACCAGATGAATATGCTGCAGCTTTGCAGAAACCGGATCCAACGCCTTTAACAGGTTCTCTAGCATGCGGACATTCGTTTCGCGTGACTCAAGCTCTCCGCCGAAGTGGTCGTATCGTGCTGCGTATAGAACGTGTGTCACATTCGGGAGTTTTGCGATCTTAATGGCACAATCTTTTGCGTCCGTCAGATCAAGCGCCAACATCGGATATGGCGCATCCTGTCTGGGTGTGCGCGCAAGCCCGA
>CAIYWO010000334.1 GCA_903929925.1 uncultured beta proteobacterium
CCACAGCATGGCTGCAGGCAGCTTCTTTTTTGTTGTTGGCCCCAGCGGAGCAGGCAAAGACAGCCTGCTCGATGGCGTGCGGCCGTTGCTCGATCCGTCCCGCTTTATCTTTGCGAAGCGTACGATCACGCGCCCTGAGGGCTCCCCCGGAGAAGTGCATACAGCATGCACAGAATCCGATTTTCAAGCGCTCAATGCAGCCGGGAAGTTCTTAATTACCTGGCAGGCGCATGGTTTGCACTACGGCCTCCCAATTGAACTCGTTGACGCACTCAAGTCTGGGCAGCATGTCATTGCGAACGGTTCGCGCGGCATGATTGCGGCGCTTAACAAGCTCGTCCCGAATCTAGTTGTCATTGAAATCAACGCGCCCGCTCACGTCTTAGAAGCCAGACTCAGCGCCCGTGGGCGAGAGACAGCAGACGACATTGCCAAACGGCTGAGTCGAACCGTCGAGCCCTATCCTGACGGTGTGCCACTACTGAAAGTCGTCAATGATCAATCGCTTGCGATCGGCACAATCAGGTTGCTAGCGACGCTCTTGACCCGCACGGACAGCGCCGCCCCCTCCTCCCGCATTTTGTTCAAGAAAATTGCTGGGAGCGCGTTAACGCCTGTCGAATATCAGACGGCGATTGAAACAATTCTGTCCGGACAAATACCTGAGGCCGAGTTACAAGCGTTCCTGATCGCTTGCACGGTCGAGCTGTCGGATGCAGAAATGATTGCGATTGCAAAAGCACGCACAAAAATTCTGCCGCGTATTGACTGGGGTCGTCCGATGGTGGTCGACAAGCACTCCCTCGGCGGGCTCCCAGGTAGCCGCGTGACCATGGTTGTCATTCCCATCGTCGCAGCCCACGGCTTAATGATTCCCAAGACGTCCTCGCGCGCCATCACTTCCGCAGCCGGCACAGCCGACGCAATGGAAGTCATCGCAAAAGTCGATCTCACGCCCGAGGAGCTTAAACAGTGCGTTGCGAAGGCGAACGCATGCATCGCCTGGAATGGAAAGCTTAATCACTCTGTTCTAGATGATGCGATGAATGCCATCACCCGTCCTCTCGGACTGGATACGCGCAAATGGTCTGTTGCCTCCATTCTTTCAAAAAAATACTCTGCGGGTGCAACCCATGTTGTGATTGACATTCCGTATGCGGAAGCGGGCAAGGTCAAATCAAAAGCGGACGGGATCGTCTTAGGCCAGCTCTTTGAAATGGTCGGTCGCGAGTTGGGTCTGGTTGTCAAAGCCTTCGCCACAAGCGGTGAATCACCGATTGGACGGGGCATCGGCCCCTCCCTTGAGGTCCGGGATGTGTTGCAGGTACTAGAGCAGCACCCAGACGCCCCAAGCGATCTCCTCGAAAAATCACTGTTCTTTGCGAGCCAGATCCTGGCGATGGATCCCGCAGTTGGAACGGTTGAGAAAGGCGCAGAAGTCGCTCAGCGTTTATTGCTTTCAGGCGCAGCGCGCCAGGCTATGGAGAACATCATTCAGGCCCAGGGTTCGCACGACTGGCCCGATCTGTCTGGCATCCTCAAACACCCTGTTTATGCGACACAGGCAGGAACCGTGCGCCAAATAGACGGCTTTGTCATCTCTGGTCTCGCGCGCATGGCAGGCGCACCCTTCGACAAACTTGCTGGCGTTGATATCGTCAAGCCAGCAGGCAGCCGCGTGCAGGGTGGCGATTTACTGTACCGGATTCAATCCTGCGACCCTGCCTTGCTGAGCAAAACAGTTAAGTCGGCAGAACTAGATAACGGTTTTCGCATCGCCTAAGCCTCTAGGCGTGTCCGCTCACGATCACGGGCACTTCCGTTGCGGGTGGCGTATTGCGACTGCGATGGCATCTGACCAAGCCATCGATCATGACCATACCAATGCCTGGAATATC
>CAIYWO010000335.1 GCA_903929925.1 uncultured beta proteobacterium
CCTGACGGATACACCCTGTTTGTGGGCGCAGTGCATCATTCGATCGCGCCTTCCATGTATCCCAAGCTTGACTACAGCATCCAGAAGGATTTCATCCCGCTAGCAGTGATCGCTCGCGTGCCACAGGTGCTGGTCGTCAATCCTAAAAAAGTCCCAGGTAAGGACTACCAAGCCTTCTTGGCGCAGGTGAAAGCGAATCCAGGCAAAATGAACTATGGCTCTGCTGGTAGTGGCACATCGCACCACCTCGCGGGTGAGTTGTACAAGATCCAGTCGAAAACCGATATCGCACACATCCCCTACCGCGGTGCGGGTCCTGCGATGCAAGGTTTGATTGCAGGCGATGTAGATATGATGTTTGACGGCTTGGGTTCGTCCTCCGCTCAAATCAAGGCGGGGCGTATTACGCCCCTCTTTGTGGCAAGCGAAAAGCGCAACCCAGCCATCCCCGATGTGCCAACGACCGCTGAAATCGGGCTTCCCGACTACGTGGTGAGCACCTGGTATGCCTTGTGGGCACCGAAAAATACCCCGCCCGCTGTGACAGAGAAAATCATCGCTGCTCTCAAAAAGCTCCCGCAAGACGAGACAATTAAGACTGTTTGGGCGACCAACGGTGCTGAGTTTCCAGATCTGACTGGTGCCAAGTTTGGTGCATTTGTCGATAGCGAAGTCAAGCGCTGGGCCGAGGTCGTGAAGGCTTCTGGTGCCAAACTTGATTGATGTTTTGTCTGGGCAAGAAAAAAGCCTGATCTTACGATCAGGCTTTTGCCAGAATTTGGAGCGGGAGACGAGTCTCGAACTCGCGACCTCAACCTTGGCAAGGTTGCGCTCTACCAACTGAGCTACTCCCGCTTTACCGCTTGTCGTCTTTGAGGGCGTTTTCAACAACGCATTCAAGTAAGATTCGCGAAGACCAAGACTATAGCATACCCCCCCACCCTTATGTCAAACCCGCTAGTTCCCGTGCCTACCGTCGACGCTCTAGGCTCGATCTTCGAGCCTGAAACAGTGGGAGCTCCGAGTCTGCGCGTGGATTTGGTGGATTTAACAACTCAAAATACCTTGGGATTGGTTTGCCAAGCCCAGCACTTGGTTGCCTTGTCTAGCCTGGCGCAGCTGCCTGGCGTCACGCAGCTCGCGACTGCGTATCAAAACGTGTTTGTGCTAGGAGGCGGGAGCAATGTTGTCTTGCCACCTCTCTGGTCTGCCCTCGTTTTAAAGGTAGAGTTCAAAGGCGTCGCGCTTGTTCGTGAGTCGTCAGATTACTGGTTGATTGATGTCGCTGCGGGCGAGAGCTGGCACGGATGGGTGCGTGACGCGACGCAGCGTGGTTGGTCAGGGCTAGAGAACCTTGCATTAATTCCAGGCACGGTTGGTGCAGCTCCTGTACAAAACATCGGTGCCTACGGCGTTGAATTGCAGGATCGTATCGAGTCCGTGACTGCCTGGAATATTCCCCAGGGATCGTTCAAGACGTTTAGCTGGGCAGAGTGTGCGTTTGCTTACCGCGACAGCATCTTTAAGCGTGCAGCGCCCGGAACCTGGCTGATTGTTTCCGTGCGTTTTCGTTTGCCAAAAGTCTGGACGTCCGTGCTTGGGTATCCAGATCTTCAAAAACACTTTCGGATCGGCACGGTTGATGCGCAAACGCCCTCGGCTCAACAAGTATTCGATGCGGTGTGTGCCATACGCCGCGCCAAACTGCCGGATCCCGCCGAGTTGGGTAACGCGGGTAGTTTTTTTAAGAACCCCGTCGTGTCGGCTGAGCGTCACGCGCAGCTTTTGCAAGCGCAACCAGATTTGGTGTCCTATCTACAACCGGATGGGCACTATAAGCTCGCGGCGGGCTGGCTGATCGATCGGTGTGGTTGGAAGGGGCGGCGTGTCGGTGCCGTCGGGATGCACACCCGTCAAGCGCTTGTGCTCGTAAATTATGGAGGCGCAAAAGCCGATGAGGTCTTAGCACTTGCGAGTGCAGTGCGTGCAAGCGTTTACGAGAGGTTCGGTGTTAGGCTTGAGTTGGAGCCTGTCTGTCCGACCGCTTGACACCATGGAGTCGAACAGCAGGCGTGGTCCGTTGCTTGCTTAGAGACCGAGCACCGTCTGCATATTGAACAAGCCGGTTTTTTTGCCTTCAAGGTAGCGTGCTGCGCGCAAACTACCTTCAGCGTAGCCTGCGCGGCTGCTTGAGCGATGGGTGATTTCGATGCGTTCGCCAACGCCACAAAAATACACTGTGTGGTCGCCTACGATGTCACCGCCTCGCACAACAGAGAAGCCAATCTCTCCAGGTTTGCGGGCACCGGTATGGCCATGTCTGGTCCAGGTGGCGATATCGTCAAGTTTTTTGCCCCAAGCGTCGGCAACGACTTCGCCCATCTTTAGCGCAGTGCCAGAGGGGGCGTCGACTTTGTGATGATGGTGCGCTTCAAAGACTTCCACATCGTAGCCAGAGTTCAGAATGCGTGCAGCCATATCAAGTAGCTTGAGGGTCGCGTTGACGCCCACACTCATGTTGGGTGCAAACACGATACCAATCGATTTTGCGGCCTCAGTGATCGCAGCTTTGCCTTCGTCGTCAAAGCCTGTTGTTCCGATCACCATGTTTACGCCGTTCGTCACACACGCTTTAAGGTGTTCAAGCGAGCCCTCTGGGCGTGTGAAATCAATGAGGCAATCGGCCTGTTTGAGTGCAGACAGCTGATCCGTAATCAACACTCCACTTAGCTTGCCTAAAAAGGCAGTGGCGTCTTGGCCGAGCATTGGCGCACCAGCGATATCCAGAGCGACAGTGAGTGTCAGGTCAGTGGATTGGCTAACGGCTTCAATGAGCATACGGCCCATACGACCACTGGCTCCGGCGATTGCGATACGCATAATGGACTCTTGTTTTGTAAGTAAATAACGGTTTAGCGCAGGGGAGTGGGTGACTCGAGTGGAGCCACTGGCGAGGCCGAAGGATCAGACGGTGTCGTATCTCCGACTGTTTGGCCGAGGGTCAAGCCAGGCAGGATCTCCACTGGTGCTGACATGCCGGACGCTGCCGCCGCGTCGTTAACCTCGCGCGTCACGTTCAGTTGATGCTGCGCGGCTTCCTTTTGCGAGGTGCGGACTTCTTCGCGGGCGATCTGGAAAGGCTGAAGTTCTGGTTGCTCATCGCCGCGCCAGCTAGCAAGCTGGCTGCCTTCGAAGATAACCGTCAATACACGCTCTTCGATCTTCCCGTTGCCTGCGCGATAGAAGTAGGGGTAGTCCCAACGGTTGGCATGCAGTACGCTCGCTAGAGTAGGTGTGCCAAGCGCAAAGCGTACTTGCTCACGTGACATCCCGGGGCGCAAGAGGGAGACTTGATCTTTGGTGACCCAGTTACCTTGTTGAACGCCGACCCGGTAGGGAAAGCCCCACTCATTGGAAGAACAGCCAGTTAGAGCTGCGGCGCAAACCACACCTAACAGGCTGGCGCGCAGATACGAAGCGAGAGTACGGAATGTGAACACTGCAGACCTCTATAGGTTTTGCAACCAAAGACGCTATCATAAAGCCTTAATCGCACGCCTAGTAGGCAAAACAGGGGATTTTTCTTGGATACCGAGAACGACCAAAGCGACCTTAAAAACGTAGGCCTCAAGGCCACGTTTCCGCGCCTAAAAATTCTCGATATGTTTCGCAAGTCTGGTGAAAGACACCTGAGTGCCGAAGATATCTATCGCTCTTTGCTCAATGACAAGATTGATATTGGGCTGGCTACCGTTTATCGGGTGTTGACGCAATTCGAGCAAGCGGGCATTTTGGCCCGTAGCCAGTTTGATGGCGGCAAGTCTGTTTTTGAGCTCAATGACGGGGATCATCACGACCACCTGATCTGCACCCATTGCGGCAAGGTGACGGAGTTTGCCGACGAGGAAATTGAAAAGCGTCAGCACAAAATTGCCCGAGCGAATGGCTACCGACTAGAAAGCCACGATATGGTGCTGTACGGGGTATGTAAGGATTGCGGCTAAGAGCCTGCATTGAGCAGTTCTGACGCATGTTTGCGCGTGGTGTCGGTGATTTTGATGCCACCTAGCATGCGGGCGATTTCCTCAATACGTGCTCGGTCGTCTAGCGCGGTAATGCTCGAGGTCGTCACACCTTTGGTTTGTTGCTTACTGACCTGAAAGTGATGTTGGCCACGGGCTGCTACCTGAGGCAGGTGGGTGACGCAAAGTACTTGGTGTCGCTGACCGAGTTCACGCAACAGGTTGCCCACGACCTCTGCCACGGCACCACCAATACCGCTGTCGACTTCATCGAAAATGAGTGTGGGTACGCGCGCCGCGCGGCTCGCGATCACCGATAGGGCGAGCGAGATCCGGGCGAGCTCTCCGCCGGATGCGACTTTAGCGAGTGGTTTGGGCGTTGTACCCGCGTGACCCGCGACCAGAAAATCAACATGATCCTGCCCTTGAGCTGAAGGCGGGGCTTCGGTGAGCGCGATGGTGAACTGCCCGCCTTCCATGGCCAGGGTTTGCATGGCGCGACCCACAAGCTTGCCTAAGTCTTTTGCCGCTTTTTGTCTGGCGGCAGAGAGCGCTTGTGCGTGGTGGTCGTAGTCTTTTTTGAGTGCAGCCGCGCTGGCGCGCAGCGCCTCAATGTCGGCAGACGCCTGCAGAGACTTGAGTTCGCCGTGAAGCGTTTGATGTAAAGCGTAAAGCTGTTCGGGTTCAGTTTTGAACTTGCGTGCAAGATCAAAAATCGTTCGCATCCGTTCTTCGACTGTCGCAAGCCGAGCTGGATCCAGCTCTACACGCGATAGATAGGCGTTGAGGTCCGATACGGCTTCGCTCACGCCAATGCGCGCCGACTCTAGTGCTTCGTAGACCGATTGCAAGGCTGGGTCGTGGCGCAAGAGTTGGTTGACGCGTTGCACCGCTGTTGCGATTTGATGATGCGCGGAAGCCTCGCTGTCGTCGAGTGACGCAAGCGCCTGGGCTGCCCCATCGATGAGCGCCTGCCCGTTCGCAAGACGTGTGTGTTCCGAGGAGACGTCTTGCCATTCAGTTGGTCCGAGACTTAGGCGATCGAGCTCTGCTATTTGCCATTCGAGCTTCTCGCGGGCAGCTGCGATCACGCTTGCATCTTGTTCGCTCAGCGAGAGCTGTCGCTCGACTTTGCGCCATGCTTTCCAGGCGGTCGCCACCTGTTGTCGCAGCGTCTGATGACCGCCATGCGCATCCAACATGTCGCGTTGGTTATCTGGCCGCAACAGACTTTGGTGAGCATGTTGTCCGTGAATGTCGACGAGGTGTTCGCCCACTTCGCGTAACTGTGTGACAGTCGCCGTTGTGCCGTTAATGTAGGCGCGACTGCGTCCTTGTGCATCAATCACACGACGCAAAACGAGTTCGTCGCCGGCTTGCAGATCATGCTCGGTGAGCCATTGCTGCAGCTCGGGCGGCGTATCAAAAATTGCACTGACTTCGGCCCGTTCTGCGCCTTGACGTAACACCGAGACGTCCGCCCGCTCGCCGAGCGTGAGCGCAAGCGCATCAATCAGGATGGATTTGCCCGCGCCAGTTTCACCTGAAAAGACGGTAAATCCAGACGCAAAATCAATCTCAGCCTGGGTGACAATGACAAAGTCGCGAATTTGCAGGGCGCGCAGCATGGGCGCTAGTCCGCGTCGTTGCCGGAACGCGGCATGCGGTTCCAATCGAGTTTGCGGCGCAGAGTAGAAAAGAAGTTGTAGCCGGCTGGGTGTAAAAAGCGAATCGTATGTTCTGCACGTTGCACGACAATACGATCGCCTGGCACTAAGTCAGACCAAGTCTGCATATCAAAATGCACGCTTGCACCCGCTTCGACACGCCCCATCGCTGTGAGCGTCATATTCAGCACGCCGTCGGCTGGGATCACGATCGGACGATTCGATAAGGTCTGGGGAGCAACAGGAACGAGCACCATGGCGCTAATTTCTGGATGCAAAATCGGACCGGCAGACGATAAGGCGTAGGCGGTTGATCCCGTTGGCGTGGCAACAATCAATCCGTCTGCCCGCTGGGTGTACATATAAGTGCCGTCGATCTCGACCCGCACCTCAATCATTCCCCCACGACCAGCACGGTTAAGTACAACGTCATTCAGTGCGGTAGCGGTGTACATCTGTGTGTCGCCGCGCCAAACAGTGGCGCTCAAGAGCATGCGCTTTTCAGTTTCGTAGCGGCCTTGTAAAAGATCCGTGAGTGCGACCTGAGCCGCCTCGACTGGAATGTCCGTGATGAATCCGAGTCGCCCGTGGTTGATTCCGACGACCGGCACATCGAAC
>CAIYWO010000336.1 GCA_903929925.1 uncultured beta proteobacterium
AAATTCAAACATGTAGAGGTCGCTTACCTAAAGACTGAGCGGGGGCAAGTTTACCACCCAGTGCGTTATGCTTGCAGCCTAACCCCTCGCTATGTGACGTTTTACGATGACATCTGCTCAACCTTGGAAATACCCTACTTTTGTCGCCCATCGAGGTGGCGGCTCGCTTGCGCCTGAAAACACCCTGAGCGCCATGCGAACCGGTACCCAATTTGGGTACAAAATGGCCGAATATGACGTAAAACTGTCCTCAGACGGGGTCGCCATCCTGATGCATGACTCAGCCCTGGATCGCACGACAAACGGCAAAGGCTCGGCCGGCGACCTAAATTTCGCTGACCTTGCAGCTTTAGACGCTGGCAGTTGGTATGGCCCTGGCTTCGCGGGTGAAACGGTGCCGACGCTGGAGGCGATCGCCCGCTACACGCAAGCCGTTGGCATGGCCAGCAACATTGAAATCAAGCCGACACCGGGGCTCGAGGCGATCACTGGCGCTCGCGTAGCCGAGCTGGCCCAGACCTTGTGGGCGACTGCTGCCCTTCCCCCGCTTCTGTCTTCGTTCTCAATTGCAAGTCTGCGTGCTGCTAAGCAAGCCGTCCCCAGCTTACCTAGAGGGTGGATTACAGACTCACTGAGCGATGGGTGGCAACGCACCGTGTCTGAGCTAGGTTGCGTGTCGATCCACCTCAAACACACGTTGGTGACGCAAGCGTTGATCGCCGAGCTGCGACAGGCTGGCCTGCGAATCGCTGTATGGACCGTCAATGATCCCATTCGCGCCAACGAGTTGCTAGACTGGGGCATTGATGCCTTGATCACCGATGCACTCGATCGTATTACACCCAAGTAGTTTTTACCTGATTCGTACCGGAGAACACTTTGTTTAGTTATCGCCACGGCTTTCACGCTGGCAACCATGCCGATGTACTTAAACACATCGTCTTGACCCAAATTCTCCGTTATTTCAATCAGAAGGAAACACCGTATTGGTTCATTGACCTACATGCTGGTGCAGGCCTCTATGACTTGGAAGGCCAATGGGCACAGAAAAAAGGTGAATACCTGGGCGGCATCGCTCCGGTATGGGAGGCTAAAAATCCGCCCGCTGCCGTATTGCATTATCTTGATCTGATCAAGGGGTTGAATCCCGATGGCGAGCTGAGAATCTACCCTGGCTCGCCCTGGATTGCGTTGGAAAGCTGTCGCGAGCAAGACAAGCTGCGACTCTTCGAGATGCATCCAAGCGAGGCCGACATTCTTCGACTTAACTTAGAACACCGGGGTTCACGCAGTCTGCGTCAAACGAGCCTCTATCCGGAAGACGGCTTCGCTGGACTCAAAGCACACATCCCGCCACCCAGCCGGCGGGCCATCGTGTTGATTGACCCATCCTACGAAGACAAAAACGATTATCGGCAAGTCGTTGTCACCCTCAAAGACGCGATACAACGCTTTCCTACAGGGTGTTATGCAGTGTGGTACCCGCAAGTGTTACGTCGCGAGGCGCAAGACTTGCCGCGACAACTTGAGCGCATCGCCGGCAATAGCTGGACGCACGCCAGCCTCTCGATACAGAAACCGGCCTCGGACGGACTCGGCCTTTACGGCAGCGGGATGTTTATTATTAATCCGCCTTGGACATTAAACGCCGAACTCAAGCAAACGTTGCCTTGGTTGGTCAGCACCCTCGGCGTCGATGCGCGTGCCGCGTACAAACTGGACTTTCTCGACAAGTAAACCGTGTCACCTAGTATTCTAGGCGCGCACGCCTTAAAAGCTCTCGTGTTGACCCAGATAGCGCCACTGCCCCACGGGCAGGTCGGCGAGCATCACGCGCCCTATACGCACACGTTTGAGCCCCAACACGGTTAGTCCCACCAGCTCGCACATGCGGCGGATTTGCCGCTTCTTGCCTTCACGCAAGATGAAGCGCAGTTGGTCGTCATTCTGCCATTGCACGTGTGCACGCTTCAAACGTTTACCGTCTAGCGAGAGCCCCTCGTTGAGCAGCTCAAGGCCACCCGGCCGTAACTTGCCTTGAACCCGCACAAGATACTCTTTCTCTATCTCTGAATCTTCACCAATCAAGGTGCGCGCAACACGGCCGTCCTGGGTCAGAACCAGCAGCCCCGTGGAGTCAATGTCTAGCCTCCCAGCCACAGCAAGTCCGCGCAGTTGGGTTCGATCAAACTTAATCGGACTTCGATCAGTACGGGCGCGATTGGCCGCGGTCACAAGCGCCACCGCAGGTATATAGCCGTCCTCTGCCTGGCCTGACACATAGGCCATGGGCTTATTGATCAAAATGGTGACGCGCGCACTTTGCTGCGACGCAACATTTTTATCCAAAGTAATTATCTGCGCCGCGGTCGCCCTCTCGCCGAGGGTTGCGACCACGCCATCAACCTTCACCCAGCCACGCTCAATGTAGCTGTCCGCTTCTCGCCGGGAACACATGCCGCGTTCCGCCATCAATTTAGAAATCCGCACTTTTTCCATAAGTTGCGATAATACAGCCATGCAGCAACCCATTACAGACCGTCGCTGGAACAGTCGCCCGCCTCCAGCCCTGAACGCCACGCAAAAACGCTGGCTCATGCGTAAGGGCGCCCTGACCACTGCGCTGCGACAATTAGGTACTCTCGAGTTGCGTGTGCTGACTGAACAAGTACGCAGTCTTACCCGCGAAGATTCCCATCTCCTTGGCTTACCTTCGCAGCAGCCCGTCTGGGTCAGAGAAATCGTCATGCGCATAGACGGCGTCGAGTGCATCGTTGCGCGCAGCCTGACGCCCTTGCGCGCTTCTCACGGCGTATGGCAAGGGATCCGACGGCTGCGTACCCGTCCGCTGGCAGATATGCTCTACCACGACGCCTCAATCCGACGCTCGGATTTTGAGGTGGCGCGTCTGATGCGCCGAAGTGCGTTATTTCAGACTGTGCAACGCAACCTAGCGAACAAGGCAACATTGCCGTTACTCGCGCGTCGTTCGGTCTTTTGGCGCTCTGGTCAACCCTTACTCGTCGCCGAATGCTTCTTGCCGGCGTTTTGGCAAAGGCTTCAGTAAACCAAGACCTTGCAGCTCGGATCCAAGGAGGCCTCTAACATGGTCACCATCCCGATCACCTCCTGTGCCTCGACAATCATGTCAGCGGCTGTCAAGCCACGATCCCGCATCGCTGTAGAACATAACGCAATCTGCACGCCACTGCGCAAGGCGTCTTCGACATACGCAGAAAGCGGACGCCCTAAGGGCGCCACAGACGCATGTCGCGCCGTATTCGTTTGCTGAAACAGCTCAACACTCGCACCCAGCGCATGGATGCTTACCTCTACGTCCATCGCTGCGGCGCTTGCAGCGACCATGAACGGCGTCGCGCCGTGTTGCGGATCATGCGCACCGGTCTGCCAGAGCTGAATCACAAGTTTCATCACGTTCCCTGACTCGGCTTGAAGTCAGCAAAGGAAGTCATTTGGTGCAGATCCATCAGTTCATTGGCTCGCACCGCTACCGCCGTGCCGTTGAGTAAAAGCGCTTGGACTTCGGCAGGCTCTTGTGCGGAAAGACGGGACAGCCAATTCATGTAGGGGCTGCGATTAATCTTCATGGGTGTTGAGGTCAGTGGCTCATTCACCTCGAGCACCTCACACGCGAATGGCGTGCGGACAGACAGTACGGTTTTTGCAACTTCCACAAGTGCAAAAGCCTTGTTCGCCTCGATCTCACGTCCGACTGGGCGCGGATTAAACATGTACAGATCGCCGACAAGCGCCAACCCAAAGGCCGTGAGCCCGGCTTCGAACCGTCCGGCACCCAGATCCCGAAACCAAACGTTGAGCTCTTGGTCGTAACTTAAATCATCTGGAAACTCACAACCCCGAACTTCAGCCACAGACGCGCTCCGTCAAGCAAACAATTGGCGGAAGAGTATGGGAGTCGAACCCACCAAGGACTGTACGACAGCCCTTCCCGGATTTGAAGTCCGGACGTCCCACCCGGGAGCGACACTCTTCCTTCACGCACAGCATAACAACGACTCAAACGACTTCTTACTAAGACGACACTTCTGACTTGGCCGCGCTGTAGAGCGCAGCATTTCTGAGTATTCTATGATCCTTTTCAGCCGTACGGCTCGAGCGACCCAGGCTAACTAAGCGACGCGTCAAACCGACCCGATCAAAGGCTTCAAGAATTTGAATTGCCCGTTTGCGACCAATACCCAGCTTGTCGCGAAAACTAATCACACTCACGAAGCCCTGCTCTGCCACCGTTTCGCGAATCATGTCGGCCATCCGTACCATGGTCGCGTCAGGATAAAACAAATCCTTGACCAATTGTGTCAGCGCAGAGGTCCGTGCTTGCTTTTTAAATAACAAGCGAATCTCATCGTCAGTCGCATTCACCAAGGCGGCAATATCCCGCACCCAAGGTGGATCGAAACCCGCGTCGAGCAGTTTGGGTAGCGCCCTTTCCCACAGAATCCGCTCGGGACCTGAGAGTTCAACTTTATGGCCAACAGCGTGAACAAAATTTCCGGTTAGCGCAAAAGTCCCTGCCTGAGTCTGGCCCGTCAGCCAGGTTTTAAAAATAGAGGGCTCAAGCTCAGGCACGGCCATTCGCCTTAAGCGCTCGTGCGCCAAACCTGGCTCATCGGGATCCGACACATGAAACCCATCCAGGCACGCCTGCACGCGCGCGACAAGATCATTTTGCGCAGCGACCCCTAATACCAACTGCTGCGCGTCATTTAGCAAATGCAGCGCAAGATGTGGCTCAAGCAATCGTAATAGTTCCTGACTACTGCGGTTCATTGCAGCAGCCCAATGTGTGAGATCAAGCGGACTACGCGCAAGATGCATCAAGGAGATCAACGTTTGCACTGGATCACCCTGCCGCAGCACCGAGAGCACATCCAACCTCTCTTGCTTTTTACGGCCGCGTACGGGTGGCGCAACATCCATGACCTGCGCACCGGCTAACGTGTGCCGCGCACTCGCATCACGTAACACTAATCGATCATGCCAACACAGCGCAAGCGGTCGATCGAGCACAATTTGTGCCCAGGCTTCTTGCCCTGCTCCCACCTGAGCACGATCCAATAGGATCAAGCGTGCAGAAACTTGCTGACAGCCGTGGTGCAACAGAACAAGCTCACCGTCCTTCAGTCCACGCTCAGCATCATGCGGTACAGTCAATCGACAATCTGCACGAACTGATTGCAGATCAAGCTCAGGTGCAACAAGCCAGTCACCACGTGTGACTTGCTCGAGTTCTACACCCGACAAAACAATACCGCAGCGCTCACCGACGCTAGCCTGTTGAGCCGACTGATTCTGTGCATGAATCGAACGCACGCGCGCCTCAACTCCCGCATGGGCAAGTCGCACGCGATCGCCGACCGCAACGCGCCCAGCGATGACTGCCCCGGTCACCGCAACGCCCATGCCCTTCACCACAAAGACGCGGTCAATCGCCAAACGAAAATAAGTGGGTGCCTCGGAAGACTCTGGCATCACCAGAGAAAACAAACTTTCGCGCAACGCATCGATCCCTGACTGCGTTCTGACCGAAACCGGATACGCGCTGACGTCACCAAAACGCGTCGAAGCAACGTAGGCAAGGACATCCCGCGTGACGTTTGTCACGCGTTCAGCATCAGCAATATCGACTTTCGTAATAGCAACTGACAGCTGGGGGACACCCAGCAAGTCCAGAATCCGCAAATGCTCTCGCGTCTGTGGCATCAGGCCATCGTCGGCGGCAACGACCAACAGGCCGTGATCCATTCCGATCGCACCCGCAGCCATCGTATGTACAAATTTTTCGTGCCCTGGAACATCGACAAAACCAACGATCGAGCCTGACGCAGTTGGCGTATACGCAAATCCTAAATCAATGGTGATGCCACGCGCTTTTTCTTCCGGTAGACGATCGGCATTGACGCCCGTCAAGGCCTCGACGAGAGAGGTCTTACCGTGATCAATATGTCCGGCGGTGCCGATAATCATTTTGTCGTGCCTAAACCCTGTGCCGCAGCCAACATTGTTTCGCGCAGCACCGACACTTTGTCTTCGGTCAAACACCGCAAATCAAGCAACAAGGTCTTTTCTGAGATCCGACCAATCACTGCGGTGTCTGAGCCTCGTAGCAGTCGCTCCAGGCGAACGACTTTCTTTTCATTCGCACGGTCCAGCGCTGCAATAGCAAGGGCAACTGAGGGCAAGCGCTCGACAGGCAAGGAACCAGACCCAATTTGAGACTTGACCGGCTGTGCGGTCACCTGCAAACCACAACTCGCAAAGACGTCGCGCAGCGACGGAATCAAACTATCGGCTTGTGCTTGCATTGAAGCTGCGGGCCGTGTCAACAACTGAAGAACCTTCACGCGCTGGGGCAACGTGGCAGGATTACGATACATCCGCAACACAGACTCGAGTGCCGCGAGAGTCACTTTCCCAACGCGCAGCACGCGCTTCAAAGGATTTTTCTTGATACGCTGAATGAGATCCTTTCTGCCTACCAGAATGCCAGCCTGAGGACCGCCTAGCAGTTTGTCACAGCTAAACGTAACAAGATCAGCGCCATTTGCAATCGTCTCAGCGGGTGTAGGTTCCTTTGGCAAACCAAACTGAGTCAAGTCGACCAACGTACCTGCGCCCAAATCCACCACAAAAGGAATATTGCCGGCCTGGGCGATCTTCGCAAGTTCAGGCTCTGCGACCTCCGCGGTAAACCCTTGCACGACGTAGTTGCTAGTGTGCACCTTCATCACGAGTGCGGTCTTCGGTCCGATCGCCTCGACAAAGTCTTTAGGATGCGTACGGTTAGTCGTACCCACCTCAACGAGCCGAGCACCCGCTCGCTTCATGATGTCCGGGATACGAAACGCACCGCCAATTTCAATGAGCTCTCCGCGCGAAACGATCGTTTCCTTGCGGTTCGATAAGGCATTAAGTAAGAGGAAAACTGCAGCAGCATTGTTGTTCACAACTGTGGCTGCTTCTGCGCCCGTGAGTTCACAGAGCAACTCCTCGACCAGCTCATCACGATCACCGCGTTTGCCTTCTCCGAGGTCATACTCCAACGCGCAGGGCTCTGCCGCAGCACTCGCCATCGCCTCGATGACTTCATCGGGCATCACGGCACGACCCAAATTGGTATGCAGCACAGTCCCAGTAAGATTGATCACTCGACGTAGATTTGGCCGTGCACGCACGGCGAGACGTGCATCGATCTGAGCAAGTAATTCCTGCTCTGTCGGCGCAACAAGCAAATCGCTCGAAGATATTTTTTGTCTTACCGCGCTTAAAACAAAGCGGATGCACCGTAAGAGCTCATCACGCCCATATTGTGCGATCCAACCGCTAGCCGGCTCCGACAACAACAGTTTGTCGACAGAGGGTAATTGGGAGAGTAATTCTGACACGGGCGCACGCGCCACGGGTTTAGGATTCATATTGAGTTCGGCTTATCGTTTTTAAACTATTCGCTCTTGGATGTTTCGCTTTGACCTGTCACAAAAAACAGATTCCGCCCGGTCCGCTGATACCCCTCAGAGGCGAGTGCCAAATCAAGGTTCAGTGTAGCCAAATCGTCGGCGCCTGGGTCCATCAGCGGCTCTTTGGATTGAAACATGATTTTGATGTACCCACCGCAGTCGTCACAACACTCGCCCTGTACAAGACTGTCAGGCGTTTCTCCGAGTCGGGACACTTCTTTGGGCGTATCGCAGTTGGTGCAGCGTGCCCGGGGTGCATACCACTCCGAGGCGCACAGCGAGCAGACAAGATAACGATGGCCGTCACGATCACCAACGCGCAGCACACTCACAACGGGATGCGAGCCACACACCGGACACAAGCCATTTTCGCCTTTGTGCACATGCGTAAAGCTTGATACAAGCTTGGCCTCACGCGTCCAGAGCAGCTGCAACGTTGCTCCAATAAATGGCGCAAGATCTGGCGCCACGAGATGTTCATCCGCCGCTAGCAACGCTTGCGCTTGTTGATGCTGTTCAGACAGCGGAAGTGCGATCAAACGATCCAGTGCAGCACGCACCCCGTCAGGCAAGGTCTGCTTGCGCATGGCTGAGTCCAGCGCGGCTAGGACAGCTTGCCAGCGCGCATCAGGCTTCCAAGTCGAAATGGATAGCGGTGGCACACCGTGTTTAAAAGACTCTTGAACAACAGTCTCGTCCAAGGCAACGGTCTCGACAGCACTCAAGGCGTCGACTTGGGCCTGCGCCAGCTGCGCGCAAAATCCTAACCAAGCTGAATCGGCGTGAGTAACGGCCAATTGAGCCAGACGTATCGCGCGATCCTGAAAAACCTGTCGAGCATCCATCACCACCAAAAGTGGGGTGTCATCCTCAGGCATCCCCTGGATCTCACCAGGCTGAATTAACTTAATCGCAGATACAGTCATTTATTTATCTCAATTACTAAAACTAAAAAGAACAAGGGGAAGAATATCAGTCTTCCCCTTGATTACCCTACTACACCATAACGTGCATCGGGTTACTTACCGCCTGTGACTTCCTTGAACCAACCTGGATGGTGCTTACGCGCCCAGGCTCGGCTCACAATACCAGTGCGCATCGCACCGATTGTGCCCTGTACCCAAATCGCGGCGTAGACGTGCACAATAATGGTCAAGATCAAGACCCAAGCTGACAACGCATGCACGAGCGCAGCGACACGATTCACATCCACTGAAACGTAGTGTGAAAAGTATGGGCGCCAGAAAGCAAAGCCTGACACCGTCAACAGAAGCATCGAAACAACCATCACCCAGAACGCGAGCTTTTGGCCACCGTTGTAACGCCCTACTTCAGGCAGTTTTTCATGATTGCCATTGAGGACATCACCGATTTGACCAAGCCACTTCCGGTCGTTCGCATTCAAGACATTGTGATGCCAGAATTTGAACATGATGCCAACAAAAAGAACGAACATTGAGGCCCCAATAAAGGGATGCAAAATGCGCGTCCATGAACCGCCCCCAAACAGCCCCGATAAAAAGAACATCGAAGGATGAAAGAGAGCCAAGCCCGAGAGTGCGGCCAGGACAAAGAGCAATGCAACAAGCCAGTGGTTCGCACGATCCGAACCGCTGTAACGCACCAAACCATTTTGATTAGACATGGTGGTTCTCCTTAAGCCTTAGGATCGTGGTCGTCTTCAACCTTGTCCGGACCTTTGATGGCGTAATGAATCACACCAGCAAATACAGTCGCGGCCATGGTCAACAGTGCGATCGGTTTCATGATGCCCTTCCAGATACCGACCGTCGACGAAATCTTAGGATTCGCCGGCAAGCCGCTGTACTCTGTTGGACGATCACCGTGTGGCAACACATACATCACGTGAGTACCACCCACACCCTGAGGGTTATACAACGCAGCCTTGTCGAACCCGCGGCTATTGAGGTCTTTAATGCGCTCGTTTGCGTATTGAATCCGCTCTTCCTTGGGTCCAAATGTCAGTGCCTGAGTTGGGCAGGACTTCACGCAAGCTGGCTCTTGGCCAACAGCGACGCGGTCCGAACACAAAGTGCACTTGGTGGCCTTGTTTGTCACTTCCGAGATCTTGGGAACGTCGAACGGACAACCCGACACGCAATAGCCGCAGCCGATACATTTGTCGGAGTTGAAATCCACGATACCGTTGTCAAGTTTGACAATGGCGCC
>CAIYWO010000337.1 GCA_903929925.1 uncultured beta proteobacterium
CCACCCCTCTGTCTATGGCTACGACCACCGCACGCTTTACGACACGATGCAGGCGCATCCGGATAGATTACGTGCAGTGGGTGTGTTGGCTGCC
Organism: uncultured beta proteobacterium; assembly: GCA_903929925.1. GTDB lineage: Bacteria > Pseudomonadota > Gammaproteobacteria > Burkholderiales > Burkholderiaceae_B > Zwartia. Next base: position 95 of record CAIYWO010000337.1, read on the forward strand.
GATACGTCTGAAGCGGAAATCGAGCGCCTGCACAAAGCCGGCACACGCGGCGCGCGCGTCAATATCCTCTTCGCCGGTGGTAATCAGTTAAGCGACGCCGAGGCCTTGGCCAAGCGTATCAAGCCGTTCGGTTGGCATATTCAGTTTTTGGTTGATGTGAGTGCGCAGCCAGACATCCCCGCTTGGGCAGCCAAATTAGATGTGCCGGTTGTATTTGATCATTTTGGACATCCCTCGACACCCGATGTGCGCAACGCAGGTTTTCAAAACATGTGCGCCTTGGTAAAAGAGGGTACTGCTTGGGTCAAGCTCTCGGGTGCATATCGTGTGGTCGACGCAGCGGACAAGTGGGCAGCGATTCGGCCCTTCGTTGATGCGATGTTAGCGACGCGTACGGATCGATTGGTATGGGGTACAGATTGGCCACATCCGAACATCCCGAAGCCCATGCCCAATGATGGGGATATTGCTGATGCTGTGTATGACTGGTTGCCCACTGAAGAGCTACGGCAACAGATACTTGTCCGTAACCCTGAAGTGCTCTACGACTTCCCAACATTTATTGCTTAATCACGTTAGTGCTTTATCGTTTTTACCCATAAAGGAGACTTCCCAATGAAACGACGCAACATGCTCGCGCTCTCGGCCTTGGTTTCGGCTGTATGCGCATTTTCAATGCCTTCGATCGCAAGTGCCCAGACAGTTTTAAAGATGGGCTGGACCACTGCTGATAGTCCTACGGACCCTTACTCGGTTGGTGCGCGTGCTTTTAAAGAGGCCGTTGAAAAACTGTCGAAAGGTTCTATTCAAGTTCAGATGTACCCAAACCGCCAGCTCGGTGAAGAAAAGCAGGTCATGGAAGGCGTACGTTTCGGTACCGTTGACGCTGCGATCATTACAAACGCCGTGATTGCTCAGATTGAGCCTGCATTCCAGATCAATGACCTACCATTCCTGTACTCCAACGAAGCCCAGGCTCAAAAAGCATTGGACGGAAAGATTGGCGCTGAATTGTCTGCCATGTTAGCTAAAAAGAACATCATTGTTCTTGGTTACATGGAAGGCGGCTTCCGCCAGATGATCAACAACAAGAAGCCCGTGTCAATGCCGGCTGATGTTAAAGGTGTGAAGTATCGCGTGATGCAGAACCCACTGTTCATCGATATGTTCACCTCACTCGGTGGTGCTGCAGTGCCAATGGCTTGGGGCGAAACCTTTACTGCCGTTCAGCAAGGTACGATCGACGGTCTTGAAATCCCGATCGCTGTGATCGATAGCAGCAAAATGTATGAGGTCACGAAGTTCTTGTCATTGACCAATCACACGTACTCGGCGATCGAACTGATTATTTCGAAGCGTACGATGGATAAGCTGACACCTGAGCAGCGAGCCGCTGTTATCGAGGCCGGTAAAGTAGCAACCGCTGCACAGCGTAAAGCTGCCGGTAACGATGTCAAGGACTTGTTAGCCGGTCTGCAAAAGAAAGGTATGACTGTTAACAGCGTTGGTGATGTTGCTGCTTTCCGTCAGTCCGTACAGCCTATCTACGACAAAGCTAGAAAGACTGTCGGTGATGCGCTGGTGAATCAAGCTCTCGACGCAGTGAAATAAACAGGAAGCTTTCTGTATGCGCCGCTTTTGTGATGTGATCGAGAAGGTTCTTAAGTACGCAGCAGTCATTATTGTTCTGCTCATGCTTTTGGCCTTGGCGGCGCAGGTTTTCTTGCGCTATGTGTTTGGAGTTTCCCTGTCCTGGAGTGAGGAGTTAGCGCTTCTTGGCTTTGGATGGGTTGTGGTGATTGCGACAGCCATCGGCGTGCGTCACATGACGCACGCGCGAATGGACTTGTTATTGAACGTTTTACCCTCTTCATTGCAATGGGTGCTTGAACGCCTGATTGCTTTGATGTTGTGCGCACTGGGGCTGTTCCTGGCGTATTACGGCTGGGATTACATGATGGAGACACGCGGTGCGACGTCCGCGGCCATTGGGTTTCCGATCGAGTTGCTCTATGCGCTCGCGCCAGCCTTTGGTGCCTTGTTAGCCTTGTTTTCTTTCGAGCGCTTATTGCCGCACGCGGAGTCGTTAAATGAGTAGCACCGCCTGGTTGTTGTCGGCTGGTTTCGGCGTGTTGATGCTGATGGGTGTGCCGTTTGCGTTTGGTATTGGTATTGTCGTTGCGCTATCGCTCGTTGTGTCGGGCATTGAGCCGATGCTGATGCCGCAAAGTATGGTGGCGGGTACCCAGTCATTTTCTCTGCTCGCGATCCCATTCTTTATGCTTGCCGGTGAGTTGATGACTGCGGGCGGTTTATCAGCCCGGCTGGTTAAAGTTGCAGACGTGTTTGTGCGCCATCTCACGGGTGGCCTCGGACACGTCACTGTTGTCGCCGCAACAGTGTTTGCTGCGATTTCTGGGTCCGCACCCGCAACGACGGCCGCGATCGGTGCAATTATGATTCCCGCGATGGCTGCCCGAGGCTATGACAAAGGCTTTGCTACCGCGCTGGCGGTGAGTGCAGGAATTCTAGCTCCGCTCATCCCACCTTCGATCGCCTTTGTGATTTGGGGTGTGATTGCAGAGCAATCTATTTCGCGACTGTTTAGTGCGGGGATTGTTCCTGGACTCATCATGGCGTTGGGGCTCTCTGCTGTATGTTGGCTGTATGCGCGGCGCAATAATATTCCTGTGCAGGCGCGCGCTTCCTTCGCCGAAATTCGTCATGCCCTGCGTGATGGTGTTTGGGCTCTTCTTGCACCAGCGATCGTCCTCGGAGGAATTTACGGTGGGGTATTCACTCCAACCGAAGCTGCGGTTGTAAGCTGCGTGTATGCGATTCTCGTCGGTATGTTCATTGAGAAGCGTCTCAAACTTGCAGATATCGGACCCATCGTTTGGCGGTCCTTGAAAATCACTTCGATCGTCATGGCGATCATCATGTTTTCGACCGGATTCGGGATTCTTGTGGCACAAGAGCAGCTGGCGCCCAAGCTCGCAGCATGGCTCTCTGCAAATATTCAAGAAAAATGGCTCATGCTACTGGTCTTGAATATTGCTTTCTTCTTGCTTGCTGCGGTCATGGACGAGATCGCTATCATGGTCGTGCTTGGCCCGTTACTAATCGCGATCGCTAACAGCTTTCAGATTGATCCGATTCACTTCGGTACGATCATTGTCACGAACGTTGCAATTGGTATGGCGGCGCCACCGATTGGTTATTGCTTGTTTGTCGGCATGGCGATCAGTGGGCTCAAACTCAGCGATGTGGCGAGCAAGATCTGGCCGTTCGTTGGCGTCATGCTCGTGGTGCTGATGTTGGTGACGTACGTGCCAGGCTTCTCGCTAGCATTCCAGTAGATAAATTTGCCGCGTTAAGTGGCGGCAAGTTTAATTATTTGAACTTGGCATCCAGTGGATCTGCGATGCCGACTTCACTAAAGCCCTTCGCGCGAAGCAGACATGAGTCACATTGCTTGCATGGCGCGCCATTTGGTGCAGGGTCGTAGCAGCTCGTGGTCTCTGCAAAATCAACGCCTAGCTCCATGCCTTTGCGAACGATATCCGCCTTGGTCATCTTCACGAGTGGCGCACGAATCTTGAGGCGCTGATGGCCCTCTACGCCAGCCTGCGTGGCTAAATTTCCGAGATGTTCGAAGGCTGCAATGTACTCAGGACGGCAATCTGGGTAGCCGCTGTAATCCATGGCGTTGACGCCGACGAAGATGTCTTGCGCACCGAGCACCTCGGCCCAACCTAACGCAAAGCTCAAAAAGATTGTGTTGCGTGCCGGTACGTATGTGATCGGTATACCGGCCGTAATATCCTCAACACTATGTCCCTTAGGTACGGGGATGTCGGCCGTGAGTGCTGATCCACCAAAGCTGCGTAAATCGATGTCTAGGATGACATGACGTGCAACGCCACGCAGTTTTGCAAAGGCCGTTGCTTTCTCAAGCTCAATCGAATGACGTTGCCCATAGCGAAAGCTTAAGGCAAAAATCTCAAAGCCTTCGCCCTGAGCGATCGCGAGTGACGTTGTTGAATCTAATCCGCCACTCAGTAAACACACGGCCCTTTTTGACATGCGCGACTCGACACTTATTTTGAGGTTGGCATGACGAACTCGGCGCCTTTGCCGATGGTTTCTGGCCAACGTTGCATGATGGATTTTTGTTTGGTGTAGAAGCGCACGCCTTCTTCGCCATAGGCATGCATGTCGCCAAACAAACTCTTCTTCCAGCCGCCAAAGCCGTGCCATGCCATTGGCACAGGAATCGGCACATTGATACCCACCATGCCCACCTGAATGCGGCGACCGAACTCACGTGCAACGTTACCATCGCGGGTGTAGCAGGACACACCATTGCCAAACTCATGCGCGTTGATGAGGTCGACGGCTTGTGCGAAATCTTTGACGCGCACGCACGATAAGACCGGTCCAAAGATTTCTTCTTTGTAGATGCGCATCTCTGGGGTGACGTGATCAAACAGAGAGCCACCAGTAAAAAAGCCTTGCTCGTGGCCGGGCACTTTCAAACCACGACCATCGACGACTAGCTTTGCACCTTCTTTGACTCCGATGTCGATATAGCCTTCGATACGCTCTAGCGCTTGGCGCGTGACAATCGGACCCATCTCCGCGTCGAGCTCCAGGCCATTCTTGATTTTTAAGGTTTTTGCACGCTCGGCCAGCAAAGGTACGATCTTGTCCGCAACATCGCCCACCAGGACGGCCACTGAGATTGCCATACAACGCTCGCCGGCCGAGCCGTAAGCCGCACCAATCAGTCCGTCTACAGCTTGTTCGATATCTGCATCGGGCATCACAACCATATGGTTTTTGGCGCCGCCAAGTGCTTGCACGCGCTTGCCAAGATCGGCGCCGCGCTGATAGATGTATTGGGCAATTGGTGTCGAGCCGACAAAGCTGATGGCTTTGACGTCGGGATGTTCGAGTAAGCCGTCAACAGCAACCTTATCGCCCTGCACAACGTTAAAGACGCCATCAGGCAGGCCAGCTTCTTTCAGCAATTGCGCCATAAAGATCGCTGCGGACGGGTCGCGTTCGCTGGGCTTCAAAATAAAGCAGTTACCGGCCGCAATTGCGACAGGAAACATCCAGCAGGGAACCATGCAGGGGAAGTTGAACGGTGTGATGCCGGCGACAACGCCCAAGGGCTGACGCAAGGTCCAGTTATCGATTCCGGTCGATACTTGGTCAGTGAAATCGCCCTTTAATAGCTGTGGAATGCCACAGGCGAACTCGACGATATCAATGCCGCGCATGACTTCGCCCTGAGCATCCGTGAAGACCTTGCCGTGCTCCTGCGTAATGATGGAGGCGAGCTCGTCTTTACGTGCGTTGAGCAACGCTAAAAAGCTATTCATGATCCGCGAGCGACGCAG
>CAIYWO010000338.1 GCA_903929925.1 uncultured beta proteobacterium
GCTGGCCTAAACACGCACTTGAGATGCCTCGCCCAGCAGGTATTTTGGATCACGCAAGTTTTTATATCCTAGAACGCCCCCTGACTTCCTTTGCGATGCCCTCGGGGCACACTCTCACAGCATTCGCAGTCTTGTCCGGCATTTATTTTGCGATAGACCGTAAGCACCGGAGGCCTTTTTTCTGGCTATTTATCTTGGCGACGCTCGGTGGACTCGCACGCATAGCACTCGGGGCCCACTGGCCCTCTGATGTATTTGCCGGGGCAGCGCTCGGTATATTTGGTGGGATTCTTGGCGGACATTTCAGCAGCCGCATGCCCGATACTTTATTTGAACGCACCTCTTGGCTGATGCGGCTAATCGGGCTTGGAGCAGGACTATGCGCCTACATGCTCCTCACAACAAAGATCGACTTCAAACTCGCACAACCTGTGCAGTACATTTTTGCAACCATTACGATCGCAAGTGTGTTGGTCTTTATTTGGCGAAGCTTTCGCTTCGCCAAATAACACAACTAACAGCTGATTATTTCTGGCCAGTTTCGGCTTTGTAGCGAGCCAAATTCTCTGCATTGGGCGGATACAAACCGGGAAGCGCCTGGCCTTTTTCAACCTGCGTCATAATCCATACTTCCAAGGCTTCTTGCGACGCGGCGCTTGCCACCACATCATCAAGCAAAGCAGCTGGAATCAACACAGCGCCATCATCATCCACCACCACGACATCACCAGGGAACACAGCAACGCCGCCGCAACCAATCGGCTGCTGCCAGTCAACAAAGGTTAAACCGGCCACGGATGGCGGTGCAGCAGCACCAGAACACCAAACTGGCAAACCAGTACCCAATACACCCGCCAGGTCACGCACAACACCGTCTGTGACCAGCGCAGCCACATTTTTCTTGGCCATGCGGGCGCACAAAATATCACCAAAAATGCCGGCATCTTGAACACCCATCGAATCGACGACGGCGATACAACCTTCTGGCATATCTTCAATCGCGCCGCGTGTCGACTTAGGCGATGACCACGACTCCGGGGTCGCCAAATCCTCACGAGCAGGCACAAAACGCAGGGTGAAGGCGCGAGCCACCAAGCGTGGTTGGCCGCTACGTATCGGCTTTGTGCCGCGCATCCAAACGTTGCGCAAACCTTTTTTCAGCAGCACTGTCGTGAGTGTCGCAGTAGAGATTCCCGCGAGGATATCTTTTACTTTTGGATCGAGTTGCATATTGACCATGTCGGGTCTCCGGATGCGTTAAGTGAAAGTAGAGAAATATATACAGTGCACAAACCGCACTATTTCAGTGCGGCGAGTTTCTTTTCCTGGCGTGTGGTTAAGCGTGCAATGTCTGCAACGTCTTGCGCACTCAGTTTAGGACCAGGCTTACGGATGGCAGCAGAGGCAATCGCACCACGCTGGGCAAGAATGTGCTTACGCACGGCAAGACCGACGCCGGCCTGCTGCTCATACTTAGCCAAAGGCAAATAGCAGTCAAAGATATCGAAGGCACGCTCGACGTCACCGGCAGCGAAAGCCTTGCAAACATCAACCATCATCTCTGGATAAGCAAAGCCAGTCATTGCACCATTGGCTCCGCGCACAAGCTCTTCCGGTAAGAACAGACCACCACCATTACCAGTCAGAATAGAAATTTTTTGTAAATCGCCCTTTTGGATTGCCTGGCAGACAGCAGACAACTTACCCAAACCAGGCCAGTCTTCGTGCTTAAGCATGACGCAACGGGGTGAGTTTTTAAGAATGCGCATCACAACCGCAGTCGACATCTGCACGCCCGTCGACGTCGGGTGGTCTTGCAAACACCAAGGCACATCCGACCCTAAGGTCTCGTTGACCATATCAAAATAGCTGCTGATCTGATCATCTGTACGCAAGCCGGCAGCGGGCGCGACCATCACGCCCGAAGCCCCCATATCCATCACACTTTTCGTGAGCTCACCCATCGGAGCAAAGCCTGCGGCAGACGCACCCACGACCACAGGCACCTGGCCCTTTACGCGTGCGAGAACTTGTTTCACAAAAACACGAGATTCCTCAGCAGTCAGTTTGGTTGCTTCGCCCATAATGCCGAGAATCGTCAGACCCGTCACACCCCGCTCAAGGCAAAAATCCACCATGCGATCGGTACTTGCCAGATCAAGCTCGCCCCCATCTTTGAAAGGCGTGACAGTAATCAGATACACCCCGTTTGCAGTGGGATTAAAAGCATTGACGTTCGTATTCACATTCAGTCCTTGTTCCGGGAGATGCCCATCATTTGGGCAACGTTTTCCAGCGCGATATTTGCGCTGTAACATAGCACACACTATGGCGATAAATCTCTTGCCACATTTAAGCAAAACCAATAGTCTAAGGCATCCTCAATATGAGTGCATGCACTGAAAACCATAAGACCGGAGCCAAGAATGAAACCGACAAAAAAACTGCCTATTTTGACACTGACCGTTGCCTTGCTGGGCCTCGGTCAATCGCCTCTGGCTCAGGCGCAAGACTTCCCCAAACAGCCGATCAAACTCGTCGTGCCCTGGGCTCCGGGTGGCAACGTAGACATCACCGCACGCGCCGTTGCGCCATCGCTCTCTGAAATACTTGGTCAACAAGTCATCGTCGAGAATAAACCTGGGGCCGGTGGCTTTATCGGGTCAACAGGCGTCGTGAAATCGACGCCAGATGGCTACACCCTGCTACTCGGCTCAAGCGGATCGGTATCTGTTGCGCCAGCGCTTGTTGCCGCACCGCCTTACAACCCCGTCAAAGACCTTACTGTGATAGGGCCTATACACGCTGTGCCAATCGTACTGAGCGCGACAGCTAAAGGAAATATGAAGACTTTTGCTGACTTTGCCGCGAAAGCAAAGGCAGGCAAAGAACAAATTTCTGTCGGCTCAGCCGGGAACGGTTCGAGCCAACACTTGGCGCTTGAAATGCTCGCCCTGCGCATGGGAGTCAAACTCAACCATATTCCTTATAAAGGCAGCGGTCCCGCCTTAGTGGATCTAGTGGGCGGACAAATCGAAACGATGATGGACCAGCTGACCGCCTCGATTTCACACATAAAAAGTGGCGCAATCATCCCACTCGCCCAGACTGGAAAGACCCGTTCACCGCTCTTGCCTAACGTTCCTACGTTTGGGGAATTAGGGATCAAGGACTTCGATATGGTGACCTACACCGGCATTTTCGGACCTGCCGGCATGCCGCCTGCAGTCGTAGAAAAACTCTCTGCGGCCCTTCAGCAAACGTTAAAGCAAGCAAGTGTCAAAGAGCGCTTTAACAACCTTGGCGTCGATATCATCACACTGGACCGCAACGCTTTTGCTGCGTATGTGAAAAAGGATTTCGAAGATAACCAAGCCATCGCTAAAGCTGCAAATATCGTCATGCAGTAACGTAACGTAGGATTTAAGTCACCCCATGTCTACTCAGCAAAAAATCGACGCGCTCGAAGAAAACTACAAACACATTCTCGGGTTTGTGCCTGAGCGAATTCATTCCCGGATCACGCTCGGAATGGAAACTGCAGCCGACATGACCGAGGGGATCGAGAAGCTGCGCGCGCAGCTTCTTGAGCCTGAGGCGCTAGACCTCAAGACGAGCCAGCTGATGGCCTTTGGGATGCTGCTCATGAATCTGTCACAAGCGGCGGAAAATCATGCTGTAGCGGCGCTACGAGCTGGGGCGACCGTCCAAGAGTTACAAGCCACAGCGGGGATAGCCTTTGTCTTTCGCGGCATCCCGGCAATCAACCTTTCCGGCGAAGCCATTGCCGGTGCCCTCAAAAAGGTACAGGCCCTTAAAGAAAAAAACTGACCGCTGTTGTCCAGCGATCAGTTTTTAGGTGCGACAAGTCAGGAATTACACCTTCGCTAAACGTGCCACCAAGGCCTGCCCGGTCTCTTTTGTGCCCAACCGGCCGCCAACGTCCTTCGTCGATTCGCCCGCAGCAATCGCCGCTGCCACAGCACTCTCGAGGGCTTGAGCGGCCTGCGTAAACTCTGGACGGCCTTTGCGTTGACCAAACCAGTTCAACAGCATCGCCGCCGACCAAACCTGCGAAAACGGATTTGCAATGTTCTTCCCTGCGATGTCTGGTGCAGACCCGTGCGCTGCCTGCGCCATGGCGTAGTTCACGCCCGCATTGATAGATGCCGCCATACCCAAGCTACCGGAAAGCTCCGCAGTCAGGTCCGACAAAATGTCACCGAACATGTTGGTCGTGACGATTACGTCATAACGCTCCGGCGTACGTACAACGTGCGCCATCATGGCGTCCACAATAATTTCTTCAATCTGCACCTCAGGAAACTCTTTTCCAATTAAGCGACAAGAGTCGATGAACATACCGTCACCCAGACGCAAGACGTTCGCCTTATGCACAACCGTCACATGCTTACGTCGCGTCATTGCCAACTCAAATGCCGCGCGAGCGATTCGCTCACAGCACTGACGCGTAATGCGTCGCAAGGAAACCACCACATCGGAGGTAATCAACATTTCGCTGCCACCGGACTCGACGTTGCGATCCGCATAGAAGCCCTCGGTATTCTCACGCACCACCACGAGATCAAGGGGCTTATGGGCTGCGCCACTCCCAGGGAATGTTTTTGCAGGGCGAATATTGGCAAAGAGATCCAAGCTCTTACGAAAGAATTTCGAGGGATTGATCTCGCCTTTAGACTCATCTTTAAAGTCATAGGTCGACATCGGCCCCAATATCAAACCATCTGCGCCCTTCACGGCATCCAGCAGACCAGCATGAATCGTAGTGCCATGCTTGATCAAGCTCTCATGGCCAGCGATATCATGGTGTAAATTCAAGTTGAGCTTAAATTTTTTGGAAATCAGCTCAAGCGCCTCAACAGCTACAGATACAGTCTCTGCGCCAATGCCATCACCCGGCAAAACGATAATTTTCATAAACAAGCTCTCTTTAAAGTGGATACCATCTGTATAGCAAAGATACGTACCCTTGCCAACACGTTCACCCAAACTTCAACTCATCGGAAGCGCTAATTAACCGATGCATCTGTTGCTCAAGGGCTTCGCGCGTTTCAATCCCGGATTGCTTGGGTCCATCAAGATAGAACCGCCAAAACAAACTAGTTGTCGCACTCACACAATCCCAAATCTGTGCGTTGGCCTTGTCTGACACCGGTACGTCGCGACTGAAGCTCTGGGCATTCACCGCCTCACCAGCAAAGCTCATATGATCCGCCAAAGCAAGTTTGAGCTGAATCTTTTGGCCAGCGGGCAAATAGTCAAATACCAGTTCGCGCTGCGCAAGGCTCACACCTAGTCGTACCACCTCGCCACCCTTCTTAAATGTCACGTACTGATCGTGAGTGCCGGTCACGCAAAAGAACGGGATGTCGATAGCTTTAAGCGACTGCGCGCGCTCTGCAGAAATAGCTGTGGGTGATAACGCAATCACCGCGCGCACGCGCGTATCGCGCGACGACTGGCCTGCACCCGCCTGACCAGCGATAGACTGCGCGGTTAACGCACCGAAAGAATGGCCTGCCAAACCTATACGCTCTGCATCGATCCGCGACGCAAACACAGCCTTTTCTAAGCAGTAGTCAATTGCAAAGCGGCAGTCGGCAACACGCATGCCATATTGCGGGCCAGCGATTGCCTCATTGATATTGGTCTTAAATGTCTTGCCGGCTGCGACTGTCCAAATTGAATCATCGGTCACGGGATGCGCCAAGGTGACCACAATGAATCCTGCGCGGCGCCAGGCCTCGCACCACGCAGCACCATTTGATACGCCACTTCCAAGGCCTGGAGAATAAATGATTAACCCAGCTTTACCAGATCCCACTGGCAACCGTGCGCGCAACTTCAACCGTCGTTTCGTTTTGGGATCGGTCAGCACCATCACAGCCGGATCAGCGCTTTTTACGTCAGCCTTAGTCTCCGATGTCTGTCCAGAAGCGCCCGTGCTTAATCCCATCGCGCAAACCGCCCATGCAGCGCTTGTGGCAAGCCGTCTACGCTTCCGGTCAACAACGTCCATCACATCGTAATAGTTTTGAATTCACCAGGCAGTACGATCTCCAGCACTTCGAAGTCGTCTGAGTGTTCGATTTCACGATGGCGAATATGAGGCGGCTGATGGACGCACGTACCCTCAACCAACTTATGCTGACCATGCCCCTCATACTCAAAAATCGCCCAACCCTTCAACACATACACAAACTGAAAACTCAACTCGTGACGATGCCATTCACCCTTGGCGTTACTA
>CAIYWO010000339.1 GCA_903929925.1 uncultured beta proteobacterium
GGCATCGGTCCGTCGACGGCGGCAGCCATCGCCGCCTTTTGCTTTGGTGAGCGATCCGCGATCCTCGATGGCAATGTAAAGCGGGTATTCGCCCGACATGCAGGAATCGAAGGTGACCCAACCACACGTGCGATAGAGCAACAGTTATGGTCGAAAGCGCGCGAAGAATTACCGTCTACCCGCGTCTGTCAGAGCGATCTCAATGCGATGGCCACTTACACGCAGGGCTTGATGGATCTAGGCGCCACGCTTTGCACACGCAGCGGACCGCGCTGCCAGGACTGTCCAATTAGTTCAGATTGTGTCGCTCGCAAAGAGGGGCGGACAGATGAACTACCGACTGCGCGCGCGCGTAAAGTTCTACCAGAGCGTACAGTCGGGATGCTGATTGCCTATCAATCCGGTCACGTTCTGCTAGAAGAAAGACCGCAATCTGGGATTTGGGGTGGGCTTTGGAGTCTGCCCGAATTTGATGCGGAGGCATCCAGCCACGACGTCTGCACCTCTCTTGGTCTACAGCCCCTGAAGGCGGAGCGGCTTCCCGCTTTTTTACATGTTTTTACCCACTACCGCTTAACAATCGCGCCGCAGCTCGTACACGTAGCCGAACCTAAGCGCCCAGCCGCGCAAAAGAGCCGCGCAAAGTCTGCACTGCATTGGATAAAAATCGCTTCGCTAGACAGTAAAGGCTTACCAGCACCGATCCGAAAATTGCTGCTCGGACTCACCAGCGGCAAGGTACTTAAATAAAACTGTTCTGAGTATCGTCTTGCGGCGGACGATATTTACTAATGCTCATGAGAATGCCGCAAGCGATTCCGATCGTGAGCAAAGCGGTACCGCCATAGCTCAAGAATGGGAGTGGCACCCCCACTACGGGCAAGATCCCCGTCACCATTCCAATATTTACAAAGACATAGACAAATAGCACCATAGTCAACGCACCCGCAAGCAAGCGACTCGCATGCGTTGGTGCGCCAACGGCTATTGCTAAACCCCGACCAATCAAGACTAAATACAAAACTAACAACGTCACGCCCCCGTACAACCCAAATTCCTCTGCGAAGACGGCAAAGATGAAGTCAGTTGTACGTTCAGGGATGAAGTCGAGCTGGCTCTGAGTACCAGCCATGTAGCCTTTCCCGTAAATTCCACCGGATCCAACAGCAATCGTCGACTGAATAATGTGAAAACCTTTACCAAGCGGATCAGTGGTTGGATCAAGTAACGTACACACGCGATGCTTCTGATAATCGTGCAGACCGATCCAGGTAGTCTCTGGCTGACACAGCTCTTTTTGGTAGGCCACTATGCTTCCGATGCCAAGCACACCGACAACCAATAGCGGCACGAGCAACTTAAAAGACAGCCCCGCGAAATACATCACGCAAAACCCTGCACCAAACACAAGCAAAGCGGTTCCAAGGTCCGGCTGCTTCACAATCAAAAGAAAGGGTACCGCTAGCAACGTGCCCGCCACCAAAAAATCTAGGACCCGCACGGAACTCTCACGCGACTGAAAATACCAAACTAGCATCAGAGGCGCCGCAATTTTCATCATCTCGGATGGCTGTATTCGAGTAAATCCCAAATTCAGCCAACGTGTTGCGCCCTTACTCGTATCACCAAAAAACATGACCCCAAGCAGCAGCACAATGCCTAGAACATAAAACGGGATCGCCAAGCGGATAATGACGTGCGGCGGCGTCATTGCCACCACCCACATTGCCGTCAGCGCGACCGCAAAATTGCGGACTTGATCAGCAAAGCGCCAATCGGTTCCGCCCACCGCGGAATGCATCACGACGAGTCCAGCGCCCGCTAACAAAAGCAGCACAACCATTAAAGGCCAATCAATTGCGGTAATTGCCCGCACAAAAAACCTAAAGAGCATTTTCATTGGGCACCTCGCTGCGGCTGTACAACGGGTGCTGCCAAGGGCACCTGCTTCTGATCACGCAGCAGCCAGGCGTCAAAAACCTTGCGCGCAATCGGAGCAGCAACACTCCCGCCCCATCCCGCATTCTCAACCAGCACAGCCACTGCAATTTTTGGTTGCTTCGCCGGCGCATAGGCCATAAACAAAGCATGATCTCGCAGGCGCTCATCGATCGCAGAGCTCTGATACTTTGCCCCGCGCAGACTGTAAACCTGTGCGGTGCCTGTCTTACCTGCTGTTTGATACGGGGCACCTGCAAACGCCTGACTCGCTGTGCCCGAAAGTGTCACGTCGATCAGTGCACGTCTGATGACCTCCAGGTTCTCCCGCTTGAGCGCGATAGAGTGCGTCGTTTCGGGCTCCACCGCAGTTTGCTCACCCGAAAGAGAATCGCGGATCGAACGCAACAAGTGCGGTTTCATATAGGCACCGTCATTCGCCATGACTGCAGTGGCTTGTGCGAGCTGCATGAGAGTGAAGGCGTTGTATCCCTGTCCGACAGCCACAGATACTGTCTCCCCGCCATACCACCTTTGCTGCTCACGCGTCTTGTAAGCAGCACGCTTCCATTCTGTTGAGGGCAACACGCCGCGGCGCTCCCCTTCGATATCCACACCAGTCAGTTGACCGAAACCAAAGGGCTTCATGAAATCGTGTAGCGCATTGACGCCGATCTCGGGACCCAAGGAATAGAAGTAGGTATCTGATGAAACCACCAGAGCGTGGTGCATATCAATGGAACCAAATGCTGTTGAACCTGCGTTTCTAAATCTCTGGCCTGCAAACTCAAAAAAGCCGGGATCATCGATCCGCTCGTTTGCGCGCCGCTTCTTTAGCTCAAGCGCCGCAAGCGCCACAAAAGGCTTGTAGGTTGACCCAATGGGGTACGTGCCATAGACGGGCCGATTAATCAACGGATGATCGGGGGACTCATTCAGACGCCGCCAGCTCTCGACATCGATCCCATCTACAAATAGATTAGGATCGAAAGAGGGCTGCGACACAAACGCGAGAATTTCTCCGGTGGAAGGCTCAATCGCCACCAGAGCGCCTCGCAAATTCTTGAAGGCCTCCTCAGCGATACGTTGAAGTCCCATATCAAGCGATAAGGTCAAGTTTGCGCCAGGCACTGGGTCTAACTTGCGTAAGACGCGCACAGGGCGTCCGCGTGCGGTGATCTCTAGCTCTTCTAACCCTGTCTTGCCGTGCAAGAGTGTTTCATACGTTTTTTCAATGCCTTTCTTGCCGATGATATCGGTGCCACGATAATTGCCGAGCTCATTTCTCTCTTCGAGCGCATGCAAATCTGACTCGGAAATACGTCCGACATAGCCGACCACATGGGCGGCCGCCTGCCCTTGCGGATACTCACGCACCCAACGCGCTCTGAGCTCAACACCAGGAAAGCGCATAGAGTGTGCAGAGAACCATGCAGCCTCGGTCTCATTCAAATTATTTCGTAGCACCACGCCCGCGTAACGGCCGCTTTCAGCAACCCGCCGTTTGAAACGTCGCTGATCCGCTGGGCCGACATACACAATCGGTGTCAACTTGCTCAGCAGCTCGTCAATATTGCCAGCCTTTGCTGGTACGACCTCAAGCGTAAAGCTCAGTACATTACGTGCAAGTACCTCACCGTTGCGATCAAAAATATCCCCACGTCGTGGCGCAATCGGAACAACCGCCATCCGATTATTGTCGGCCCGTGCTGACAAACTGTCGTGGCGATCCACCTGTAATACCCAAAAGCGCATAACCAGAACAGCAAAGCAGGCAACAGCGAACAGCCCGGCCGTGACAGCTCGAAACAAAAATTTGTTTTTTTGTAGCTGATCCGTTTTTTTAAAATCAAACATACGCGGCGGGCTTTAGCCGATACCTGACCCGGCATCGTCCATACGATGCTGAGGCAACAGTAATAACCATCCAACAAGCGGCCAGCAAGCCGCCGTAAGCAGAGCGGCAGGCAGCCATGACCACCCCGGCCAGGCACTTACCAAAAAAGTGCCTACTAGTACCGTCACGAACTTAGCGCCTACAAACAAGGGAAGCAAATGCATCGCTTGTCTCAATAAATCAAAGCGCATCAATCGGCGATGCAGCATTTGTGTACCGTAAACGACAAGGGCATACAACAACGCTTGCAAGCCAAGCGGACCCGCATCATGAACGTCCAGCGTTAAACCAAAGCAAAAAGCAGCGACCATGCCCATACGACGCGGTTGATGGAAAGACCAGAAGGCGATCACAACCAAGAGAATGTCTGGAGTGCCCGGCCAATTTCGCCAAGGTAACAGCGACAACAGCCAAATACAGACTGTCGTTGCCCAGATATAACGCCACCCCATTGCCGTCTCAAGCGAGTGCGGGTGCAAGTTGCGCGCTTGCGACAGCGAGGACCCGAGCGAGTGCTTTGCCATGGAGGTAGCCCCTCTATTTTCCGGTTGTTGACGCACGAACCGGCTCCGCTGCAGGCGCTGGGACGCCCGGTGTCAAAAACGCCTGGTCAGCATCAAGCGACACCTGCAGCACAAGAAAATGTCGATTACGCTCGGGATGCGAAAGCGGTTTAGCCTCTGCACGTGCAAAACCAGAGGCAGGACTGCGTTCGACACGATCAATTCGCCCAACAAACAAACCTGGTGGAAAAACGCCACCGACACCACTCGTCACCAGAGTATCGCCATCTTTGATATCTGCATCGGACGAAAAATAACGCACTTCAACTTTACCTGGAGAGCCCGAGCCGAAGGCGATCAACCGCAAGCCATTGCGCAACACCTGCACAGGTATGGATACCGCCTCGTCAGTCAGCATGGCAGCCTCGGAGGTCATAGCAGTTACACGCGTGATTTGGCCCACGACGCCGCTTTCATCAATGACTGGCATGCCAGGGGCTATCCCTGCGCGGCTACCCTTATTGAAAACAATGCGACGCACAAAGGCGCTGGATGGCTCATACAGCACCTCAACCACAACAGCCGGACGATCTGCGGCTTTTTCGAGAACACCCAACAAGCGCCGCAACTGCTCGTTCTCAGCGGTTAATAATGCAGCACGGGTAGCAACTTGCGCCATTTCAATACGCTGGCGTTGCAGTGCTTCGCTTTCTGTCTTAATTAAGGAGGCTGCGTTCAGCCAGCCATCGAATGCGGTCAACGCATCTTTCGGTAGCATCACCAATCTCTGAAAGGGATAAACAACCGTTGCGATGGTCTGCCGAACTGGATTTGAAGACTTCCAGAGGGCGTCAGTAAACAACAACGCCACTGCGACGAGCAGCAGGAATGTCAGCGTAACTTCGGCGGCGGTGCCATGCCGAAAAAGTCGTAGGGTGACGTGTCGTTGCATGAAAACTCAATACAAAGTGACCCGGTCCCTAAATAGAAATAAGGGTTCAGGGCAACTAGTCGTTAATAAATATCGCGCCTAGTTTTTCCAGATGCTCAAGGGCGTCACCGCATCCACGCACCACGCAAGTCAGTGGATCATCAGCGACGATCACAGGCAAGCCGGTTTCCTCTTGCAACAAACGATCGAGGTCGCGTAGCAAGGCGCCACCACCTGTCAGGGAAATACCCTTGTCGGTAATGTCTGCACCAAGCTCAGGTGGGGTTTGCTCAAGAGCGATTTTGACGGCAGAGACAATTTGGTTGAGCGGATCCGTCAACGACTCAAGGATCTCATTCGAGGAAACGGTAAAACTGCGTGGCACACCCTCTGCCAAATTACGGCCTTTCACTTCGATTTCACGGACTTCAGAGCCAGGGAAGGCTGAACCGATTTCTTTCTTGATCAACTCGGCTGTTGGCTCACCAATCAGCATGCCGTAGTTGCGCCGGATGTAATTGACGATGGCTTCGTCGAACTTATCGCCCCCCACGCGCACAGAGCCTTTGTAAACCATGCCGCCCAGAGAAATCACCGCAACCTCAGTTGTGCCGCCGCCGATATCGACCACCATGGAGCCGCTCGCGTCAGAGACATTCAGACCGGCACCAATTGCAGCCGCCATGGGCTCTTCGATCAAGTAAACCTGGCTAGCACCAGCACCTAGGGCTGATTCGCGGATTGCACGACGCTCGACCTGTGTTGAGCCGCAAGGCACGCAGACGATAATCCGTGGGCTCGGCGCGAACATATTGCGCGGATGCACCATACGAATGAATTGCTTGAGCATCTGCTCGGTGACCGTGAAATCGGCAATCACGCCGTCTTTCATGGGACGAATGGCCTCAATGTTGCCCGGAACACGCCCGAGCATCTGTTTCGCCTCGCGACCAACCGCTTGAATGATTTTTTTGCCTCCGGGGCCACCGTCATGGCGAATCGCCACGACAGAAGGCTCGTCGAGCACAATGCCCTTGCCACGGACGTAAATAAGCGTATTGGCCGTCCCGAGGTCGATTGCCATATCGCTGGAAAAATAACTACGAAGGAATCCGAACATGAGTGCCTAGCCAGAAAAATTGACGCGCGCAACGCGCTGCGATTGACCTTCTATCATAACTTATAATTCTTTAAGTAACGGCAAAATATGCCTCTCGTTTAGCCCTGAACTGCGGGGTTAAACAACCTGAAATGGATTAACCCACGCCCATGGCTCTCACCGACCAAGAAGTCGTCCGTATCGCCCGTCTGGCAAGGCTGCACCTTACCGAAGCACAGCAAACGCAGGCTAAAACGGATCTAAACAAGATTCTAGGCATCATTCAAACCTTACAAGCGGTCGACACAACCGGCGTGGAGCCGTTGGCGCACCCTTTATCGGCCGTCACAGAGGTGTCTTTGCGCCTGCGCGAAGACCAGGTGACAGAAATATCATCCGTCGAGAGGCGCGAGGCGCTCATGGCGAACGCGCCCGGCTCCGCTCAAGGCTTGTTTCTGGTTCCAAAGGTGCTTGAATAAGATGCCTAGCACCCTACTCCAGTTCAACTCCCTCGCCCAGCTAGGCCAGGCGCTTTCCACCCGCAAACTGAGTGCTACCGAGCTTGCCCAAGATTGCCTTAAACAGATACAAGATCAGCATGCTCTGAACGCTTTTGTGCATGTCGATGCCGAGCTCACGCTCGCGCAGGCCCGCACGGCCGACGCTGCCATTGCAGCCGGCACCGCAGGACCACTCACAGGTATCCCGATCGCACACAAAGACCTGTTCGTGACAGAAGGCTGGCGCAGCACCGCTGGCAGCAATATGCTCAAGAATTACGTCAGCCCGTTTGATGCAACGGTCGTGCGCAAGCTGCGCGAGGCTGGTTGCGTCAGTCTCGGCAAACTCAATTGCGATGAATTCGCAATGGGTTCAGGCAATGAGCATTCCGCGTTCGGACCTGCCCGCAACCCGTGGGATCCAAGCGCAGTCCCCGGCGGATCTTCAGGCGCATCGGCGGCGGCCGTCGCAGCAAAACTAGTGATGGCGACCACTGGTACAGACACAGGTGGATCCGTCAGACAGCCAGCGGCTCTTTGCGGTGTAAGCGGCATTAAACCAACCTACGGCGCGGTGTCTCGTTACGGGATGATTGCTTACGGTTCAAGCTTGGATCAAGCAGGTCCGCTCGCAGCGAGTGCAGCGGATTTGGTCGAACTACTCGATACGATGAGCGGGTTCGACCACCGCGATGCAACAAGCGCCGAACAATGTCAGGGCGTTGCAAATGCGCCCGGGCGGATCCGCAATGAATATCAATCAGCCAACGCACAATACGCTTCGCAGGGCGCACAGCCACTGAAGGGTCTTCGTATTGGCGTTCCACGCGAATATTTCGGCGAAGGCCTTAATAATGAAGTCGCACAAGCGGTAGAAGCCGCCATCGCCCAATTTGAAGCACTCGGTGCCAAACGCGTCGACATCTCATTGCCACGCACGCAGCTTTCTATCCCGGCCTACTACGTGATTGCCCCTGCCGAGGCATCGAGCAATCTGTCTCGCTATGACGCTGTGCGCTACGGACATCGCAGCGAGAGCTACACCGACCTCGCTGATATGACTGCGCGTTCGCGTGCTGAAGGCTTTGGCCCGGAAGTACAACGCCGCATCCTGATCGGCACTTACGTGCTGTCGCATGGCTACTACGACGCTTACTACCTGCAAGCACAACGCCTACGCCGCATGATTGCCGATGATTTTCAAACTGCGCTGACCACACAATGCGACGTCATCATGGGCCCAGTGACCCCTACGGTCGCTGCACCCATTGGGCACAGCCAAGACGACCCGACCGCTGACTGGTTAGCAGATGTCTATACGCTCGGCCTGAACCTAGCGGGCTTGCCTGGCATGTCGATTCCTTGCGGCTTTGGTCGAGGTGCCTCAGGGAGACAACTCCCTGTTGGCCTGCAAATCATTGGTAACTATTTTGATGAAGGGCGCCTGCTTGCCATCGCGCATCAATATCAACAGACAACCGACTGGCATCAACGTATTGCGGGGCAAGCATAATGGCATGGGAAATCGTCATCGGACTCGAAACGCATACTCAGCTTTCGACCCAGACCAAAATTTTTTCTGGAAGCAGTACCCATTATGGTGCGCTACCCAACACCCAAGCGAATGAAGTAGATCTCGCCCTACCGGGCTCACTGCCAGTGATGAACCGCGCTGCAGTCGATCGTGCGATACGCTTTGGCTTGGCCGTCGGGGCGACCGTCGCTCCGCGCTCAATCTTTGCGCGCAAAAATTACTTCTACCCTGACTCCCCCAAAAACTATCAGATTAGCCAGTTTGAAATCCCCGTTGTACTGGGGGGATCATTGAGCTTTTTTGTTGGCGACACTGAAAAAACGGTCAATCTGACGCGCGCACATTTAGAAGAAGACGCTGGCAAGTCCTTACACGACAACTTCGTCGGGCCACATGGCGAATCCTCCAGCGGCATTGATCTCAACCGTGCCGGCACACCGTTACTAGAAATCGTCTCTGAGCCAGAAATGCGCTCGGCCGCAGAGGCCGTGGCTTATGCCAAAGCCTTGCATAGCCTGGTCGTTTGGCTAGGCATTTGTGATGGCAACATGCAAGAGGGATCCTTTCGTGTGGACGCCAACGTATCGGTGCGTCCTGAGGGCCAAAAGGAATTCGGTACGCGCTGCGAAATTAAAAACGTGAATTCGTTTCGCTTCCTCGAGCGAGCGATTCAATACGAGGTCCGCCGTCAAATCGAACTGATCGAGGATGGCGGTAAAGTGGTCCAAGAGACCCGCCTCTACGACTCGGACCGTGACGAAACTCGCAGCATGCGCAGCAAAGAAGACGCGCACGACTATCGCTATTTCCCGGACCCAGACCTCCCCCCCCTTGTCATCGCAGCAAGCTGGATTGAAGAAGTTCGTCAATCGATGCCCGAGCTTCCGAGCGCTTTGCGCGAGCGTTTCGTCAGCCAGTATGGTCTGGCTGACGTCGATGCAGCACAACTCTCAAGCAGCCGCGAGTTGGCTGGATATTTCGAAGAGCTTGCACAAGCTCTTCCTGCCGGACAAGCAAAGCTGGCCGCGAACTGGATGATGGGCGAAGTGTCGGCGACACTGAACCGCGAAGAAAAAACGATTGCGCAGTGTCCAGTTAGCGCCAAGGCGCTTGCCGGGCTACTCACACGCATTATTGACGGCACGATTTCAAACAAGATCGCACGCGATGTGTTTTCTGCAATGTGGCTTGGCGAGCATGATGGTCAAGCAGATGCCATCATTCAAGCGAAAGGCCTGACGCAGATTAACGATACCGGTGCGATCTCAGCGATGATTGACGCGGTGTTGACAGAGCAAGCAGCAATCGTGGCTGAGTATCGCGCTGGCAAGCAAAAGGCCTTTAATTCGCTTGTCGGACAAATCATGAAGGCCGCTAAGGGTAAAGCGAACCCTCAGCAAGTCAACGATCTGCTCAAGGCAAAGTTAGATGCCTAGTGTGATCAGGTAATGCCGTAACGCGTCCGGTATGCCAATACGGCATCCTGATGCTGCGCAAATTCTTGATTGTTTTTTAACAACTCAAGGATATCGGCGAGCGAGGCAATGCTGACAACGGGCAGGCCGTAGCGCTGTTGCACTTCCTGGACAGCTGAATGGGGTGAGAGCGCCCCGTCGGGTCCGGCGCGCTCCATGCGATCCATCGCAATTAGCACTGCGCAAGGTGTGGCGCCTGCCGCTTCGATGATTTCAACCGACTCTTTGACCGAGGTGCCGGCTGTAATAACATCATCAATGATCACGACACGCCCTTTAAGAGGGGCTCCGACAAGCACCCCGCCCTCGCCGTGATCCTTGGCTTCTTTACGATTGTAAGCGAACGGGATATCTCGTCCCGCCATCGCTGGATGCGTAGCAAGCGCAACCGAGGTTGCCGTTGCCAAGGGGATGCCTTTGTAGGCGGGTCCGAACAACATATCGAAGGGCAGCTTCGCATCCACCAGTGCCTGGGCATAAAATTGCGCAAGGCGTCCGACTGACGCCCCCGAATTGAACAAACCGGCATTAAAAAAGTAAGGGCTCGTACGGCCTGATTTGGTCACAAAGCTACCAAACCGCAGAACGCCCTCATTGAGAGCAAACTGCACAAAAGCACGACGATCTGTACTGCTGGACATGGCATGACCCCACATTGATAAACTTATCTATCCGTAATTATCTCACCGACTAGGAGCTTTTCCTTGCTGCGCATCACTTCACTTAACTTGAACGGCATCCGCTCGGCATACAACAAGGGATTGGCGACCTGGCTAAAACAGCACCAAGCCGACATCGTCTGCCTCCAGGAGCTCAAGGCGCATCTTGAGGACATCCACGAAGACTTCAAACATCCCCATGACTACACGGGACACTTCTATGCCGCCGAGAAAAAAGGCTATAGCGGTGTCGGGATCTACCTGAAGAAGGATCCCAAAGCGGTCGTGACGGGCATGGGCTGCCCTGAGTTCGATAGCGAGGGACGCATTATTCGCGTGGACTGGCCGAAGCTATCGGTAATCAGCGCCTACTTACCCTCGGGCTCTAGCGGTCCAGAACGCCAGGAAGCGAAGTTCCGCTTTCTCGACAAATTTGGCCCATGGATGCAGGCGCTCATGGATGACCACAAAAAAACTAAACGTGAGTATGTCATCTGTGCAGACTGGAATATTGCCCACAAAGAAATCGACCTGAAAAATTGGAAATCTAATCAGAAAAACTCAGGTTTTACGCCAGAAGAGCGTGCCTGGGTGACGCATGTGCTGCACGAAATAGGGTTTGTCGATGTCTTTAGGCAGCTCGACGAACGCGCAGAGCAATACACCTGGTGGAGCAATCGCGGCCAAGCTTGGGCCAAAAACGTTGGCTGGCGTTTGGACTACCAACTGGCTACGCCAGGCCTGGCCGCAACGGCTCGCAGCACAAGCATTTATAAAGACGAACGGTTCTCGGACCACGCGCCACTGACAATCGATTACGACTTTAGCTTGTCGTAACGCAGGTCAAACAGCGCGTGCACTACGTATCGGCGCGTCCGTCGATTCGCTCAATATCAGCACGGCGCCAACGCAGAAGCAATAAACCGGGCAAAGCGATGGCGACCGTCAGCAGAAAGAAGGTCGGCCAACCTGCGTACTGAACTAACGGTGGTGTGAACGGACCTGCAAGGTAGGTACGTCCCACTGCCGACAGGGCTGAGAGCAGTGCAAATTGTGTGGCTGAAAATTCGCGGTTACACAGCCCCATCAGCAGGGCAACAAAAGCCGCTGTGCCCATCCCACCGCATAAGTTCTCAAGACCCACGCCAGCTGCCATCAGCCACACATTATGCGGTCCTACCGAGATCAACCAGAAGCCCAAATTGGACACCGCCTGCAACAAGCCGAACAACAACAGCGAGCGATACAAGCCAAGCTTGGCCATCAGCGATCCACCGGCTAAGGCTCCAATGATCGTTGCTGCCAGGCCCAAAAGTTTATTGACCGTTCCCACTTCTGTCGCGGTATAGCCTGCAGCTCGGATCAAAAAGGTCGTCGACAACGCACCCGCAAAAGCGTCTCCTAACTTGTATAGGACAATCAAGAGAAGCACCGTTAAGGCCTCAGGCCGGGAGAAGAACTCCTTGAAGGGCTCAACCACAGCGCGCGTCAACGAGCGAGGTGTCTCTGCAGGAACCGCAGGCTCTGGCGCCCAAAATGTCGCCATTGCGACGATCAGCATCAGCACACCCATGAGCACATAGGTCTGCCCCCAGCCTAGCCATTGGTCAGCGAGTATTAAGGCCAAACCGCCTGACACCAACATCGCCAACCGGTAGCCCAATACCGATAACGCAGCCCCTGCGCCGCGCTCCTCTTTTTGTAAAACATCGCTGCGATACGCATCGAACGCAATATCTTGTGTGGCGGAACAAAACGCAACCGCTACGGCCAGTAAAGCAAGTGGTAACAAACTCTGACCCGGAGACATCAACCCCATCGCCATCATGCCCAACGCAAGCAAGATCTGCATGATGAGCATCCAGCCGCGTCTACGTCCCAAAAAGGGCGGCGCGTAACGATCGATCACCGGCGCCCACAAAAACTTAAGGGTGTAGGCCGTACCGACCAAGGTCAGAAAACCAATTTCTTGCAGCGATACTTGCTCGACTGTCGCCCAGGCTTGCAGCGTGCCGCCCGTCAGCGCGAGCGGCAAACCACTAGCAAAGCCAAGCGCCAATAAGGGCGCGACACGTCGGCGTGTATATAGCTGCGAGGCTGGAATCGCGGGCTCGCGCAGAGATTCGCTCATCCGCGCACCGCCGTGAAGCGGTAAGCGGCCAACGTACTGCGCCACCCCGCAAATGTCTTCACCTCATGCTCGTCGTTAAATGTTGCGCGCTCAAGAATTGTGAAGTTCAGCGTCGCTGCGAGCCGTTCAAAGTCTTTAAGCGTGCACAGGTGAATATTCGGGGTGTCATACCAGTCATAGGGCATTTGCCCTGTCACTGGCATTCGTCCGCGAAGAATCGACCAGCCGTGCGGCCAGTAGCCAAAGTTGGGGAACGAGACGATTGCCTCACGGGCGACGCGCGCCATCTCACGAAGAATATGCTCAGTCCGATGCATCGACTGCAGGGTCTGCGACAAGACCACCGTATCGAATTGCTGATCGTCAAACATGGCCAGGCCATCTTCGAGGTTTTGCTGTATCACGTGAACACCACGTTGCACGCATGACAACACGCGCGCATCGCTGATCTCAACGCCTACTCCTCGAATATTTTTGGTTTGCTTGAGATGTCCGAGCAATGCACCGTCGCCACAGCCAAGATCCAGCACGCTGCTCTGAGGGCGAATCCATTGAGCGATACGCACCAGATCGGCACGCAGACTCATCTGAGAAAGCTGTGGACTCATCGCTGTACCTCACGTTCCGTTTGAACCAAGCCTGCTGCAATGCGCGCGAAGTAAGCGCGCATCACACCATGGTAGCGTGCATCGTCTAACAAGAAGGCATCATGGCCATGCGGCGCATCGATTTCAGCATAGGTCGCAGGCTGTCCATTTTGTAAAAGTGCACGCACAATTTCACGCGAACGCGCTGGAGCGAACCGCCAGTCGGTGGTAAAGGATACAAGTAAAAAATCCGCAGTTGCGGGTTTAAGCGCGCGTGCCAGGTCCCCACCCGTCTCGCGTGCGGGGTCGAAGTAATCAAGCGCACGCGTAATTAGCAGATAGGTGTTCGCGTCAAAATACTTTGAAAACTTCTCACCCTGATAGCGCAGATAAGACTCCACCTCAAACTCCACGCCATAGCCATAGTGATAGGCGCCCCCGGCAGCAGGCGCGCGCTGGGTGCGACCAAACTTTTCTGCCATATCGTCGTCAGAAAGGTAGGTAATGTGCCCGACCATCCGTGCGACGGACAATCCATTACGCGGCACTACTCCGTGTGCGTAGTAATCGCCACCATAAAACTCTGGATCAGTAATGATGGCGCGACGGGCGACTTCATTGAAGGCAATATTTTGTGCGGAGAGTCGCGGGGTACTCGCCACCACAACACAATGCGCCACACGCTCAGGTAAGGTCATCGCCCAACTCAAAGCCTGCATACCACCCAAAGAGCCACCCATCACAGCGGCAAAACGCTTCACCCCGAGTCGATCAGCAACGCGTGCCTGAGCCTGCACCCAGTCTTCCACGGTCAGCACCGGAAAGGCAGCCCCCCAAGGTTTGCCAGTGTCAGGTCGAATCGATGCCGGACCCGTTGAGCCAAAACAAGAGCCTGGGTTATTGATGCCGATGACAAAAAACACATTGGTATCAACCGGCTTACCGGGCCCCACCATGTTGTCCCACCAACCAATATCGTCAGGATTATCAGCCGCAACGCCCGCCACATGATGCGAGGCATTCAAGGCGTGACAAATCAACACCGCATTGCTCGCCTGCGAATTAAGCGTGCCATAGGTCTCGATCGCTAAATCATAGGCTGCAAGCGTTTGGCCACTCACCAAAGGGAGTGGTTCATCAAAATGCATGTACTGCGTGTGGACCACCCCGACAGAGCCGTGCGCGTGCGCGCTGGCCTTAAGTGCGTGTGGTGCGTCCTGAGTGCTGGACGTAGTAGTCATACGGACCTTCTTTAGCGGGATTTATGAGGCGCCCGCAAGCGGATCAAGCAAATCGGCGCCAACTGAGTACAAAGTTTAACATTGCCAGACACTTACTTACAAAAGAAGTGCGCATCACAGGGGTTTTGCGAATTTCCAAATGATGACGGGCAGGGCAAACTACGCAATTATGCCGACAGCGTGGGGAGACCTCGATTGATGACCAAGCCACGGCTCACGGGGCGAGAAGTGCAATGCCTGGAGTGGGTATCCAAAGGCAAAACCAGTTGGGAGACCGGGCTCATTCTTGGGCTGACCGAACGCACAGTGAATTTTCATCTGCGTAATGCCTGCGCCAAGCTCAAAGTCTATGGACGGCAAGCTGGTGTAGCGCAAGCGCTGCGACTTGGTCTGCTTGACGCGCCATATCGTGCAGAGCATCCTGAGCTTGTCA
>CAIYWO010000340.1 GCA_903929925.1 uncultured beta proteobacterium
CAGCATTGTGACTTTGACACCTGACTTCTCGTTCTCTTTGTTGAGCGACACACGCAGTGCCTCAAGATCCGTGATGTTCGCCTCATCGTTATTCGTGACGTGTGGGATCATCACCCAATTACGATGCAAGTTCGCACCGGAGATCTTTTTGATTCGCGATAACGGCTGAGGTGTAACTGCACCAAATTTGGTGAAATCAACTTTCGGCCAGGGCAATAGATCTAAGCCACCTCCGAGGCCAGCGCCAGCGCTCGACGCGCCACTCTTGCCCGACAAAGCGGCTTTAACAAAGCCCTGAACATCCTCTTGTATGATGCGGCTCTTCGGACCACTACCTTTCACAAGATTCAAGTCCACACCAAGCTCGCGGGCGAACTTGCGCACAGAGGGAGATGCATGCGGAAGACCTGCAGTCGACACAGGAACATCAAGCTTGCCAGCTGCCGGGGCTGGTGCAGCTTGCCCCTGGGCCACGGGAGCCGCTACAGGAGCTGCTACAGGAGCTGGAGCAGCGGCCGCGACTGGTGCGGGTGCCGCAACTGCTGTTGACTGGGCTGGGGCGCTCGGCGCGCTTGTGGCCGAGGCGGCTGGTGCAGCTGAAGCACCGACCTCTAGATGTACGACCACACTGCCTTGCTTGACCTTATCGCCAACCTTCACATCGACAGACTTGACGATTCCACTCTGCGACGATGGGATCTCCATAGACGCTTTATCGGACTCGACAGTAATCAAACTCTGTTCGGCCTTAACGGTGTCACCAACCTTAACGAGAATTTCAATAACTTCGACTGTGTCAAAGTCTCCAATATCGGGGACCTGAATGGCTGCTGTGTTGCTCATTATGCGTCTCTCTATCAAGCGTATTGTGGATTGGCTTTGTTAGGATCGATACCGTACTTCTTGATCGCAGCAGCGACCTGAGCAACGGGCACCTTTCCTTCGTCAGCCAGCGCGCGCAACGTTGCAAGCACAACGAAATGACGATCTACCTCGAAGTGCTCGCGCAAGCGATAACGGAAATCCGAACGCCCAAAACCGTCTGTCCCGAGCACGCGGTACTGACGTCCATTTGGTACGAACGGTCGAATCTGGTCCGCGAACATTTTCATGTAGTCGGTCGAAGCGATGATCGGGCCATCCGTCTTATCCAGCGCGCTCGTCACGTACGGAACCTGCGCCTTGCTGGTTGGATGAAGCATGTTGAAGCGCTCGCAATCCAGACCTTCGCGACGTAACTCGGTGAAGCTTGTCACGCTCCAGATATCGGCTGACACATTCCAGTCTTGCTCAAGCAACTCCGCTGCAGCCATGACCTCCCGCAAAATTGTTCCCGAACCAAGCAGTTGGGCACGAACCTTACTCTTGCCGCCCTTCTTCAACCGGTACATCCCTCGAATAATGCCCTCCTCGTCGCCCTTGGTCAGACCAGGTTGAGGATAGTTTTCGTTCATCACCGTGAGGTAATAGAAGACGTTTTCCTGGTCTTCTACCATGCGCTTGAGGCCATGCTGAATGATCACGGCAAGTTCGTGCGCAAACGTCGGATCGTACGAAACGCAATTAGGGATCGTTGAAGAGAAGATGTGGCTGTGCCCGTCTTCATGCTGCAAGCCTTCGCCATTGAGTGTGGTGCGTCCAGCGGTTCCGCCCAACAGGAATCCACGCGCCTGCATATCACCCGCCGCCCAAGCCAAATCGCCGACGCGCTGGAAGCCGAACATCGAGTAATAGATGTAGAACGGAACCATGATGCGGTTATTGGTCGAATACGACGTTGCTGCGGCAATCCAGGAGCTGAATGCACCAGCCTCGTTGATCCCTTCCTGTAGCAACTGTCCGTCAGCAGCTTCGCGGTAATACATCACCTGGTCTTTATCGACAGGGATGTATTTTTGACCTTCCGGCGCGTAAATACCGATCTGACGGAACAAACCTTCCATCCCAAATGTACGGGACTCATCTGCAAGAATGGGAACCACACGTGGACCAATATCCTTGTCACGTAACACCTGATTCAAGACACGCACAAACGCTTGCGTCGTCGAGATCTCCCTGCCCTCAGCGGTCGGTTCGAGCACAGGCCTAAAGACCTCGAGTGCGGGCGCAATAAGCTTCTCGTCTGCCTTGACGCGCCGTTTTGGAAGATAACCCCCAAGTGCTTTGCGACGCTCATGCAAGTACAGCATTTCCGGCGCATCTTCAGCCGGCTTGTAGTAGGGAACCTCTTCCAACTTACTATCTGGAATTGGTATGTTGTAGCGGTCACGGAACTCACGAATAGTGTCCGTATCTAGCTTCTTCTGTTGATGTGACGGATTCTTAGCCTGCACCATATGACCGACGCCATAGCCCTTGATGGTCTTGGCGAGAATGACAGTCGGTTGGTCCTTGTGTTTTGTCGCAGCAGAAAAGGCTGCGTAAACTTTGTGCGGATCATGACCCCCACGGTTAAGACGCCAAACGTCCTCATCACTCATGCGTGAGACCATCTCGAGAAGCTTTGGATGCTTACCAAAGAAATGATCGCGCACAAATTTCCCATCGTTGGCTTTATAGGCTTGATACTCACCATCGACGGTCTCATCCATAATTTTGCGTAGGATGCCCTCTTTATCGCTGGCAAGTAGTGGATCCCAGTAGCCGCCCCAGATCATTTTGATCACGTTCCAGCCACTGCCGCGGAAATCGCCCTCAAGCTCCTGAATAATTTTGCCGTTGCCGCGTACTGGGCCATCCAGGCGTTGCAGGTTGCAATTGATTACGAAAATCAAGTTATCAAGCTTCTCGCGTGCAGCCAAACTAATCGCGCCAAGTGATTCCGGCTCATCCATCTCGCCATCACCGCAAAATACCCAGACCTTACGCTGACTTGTATCGGCGATGCCGCGGGCATGCAGATACTTCAGGAAGCGGGCCTGATAGATCGCCATCAAGGGGCCCAAGCCCATCGAAACAGTTGGAAACTGCCAAAACTCTGGCATTAATTTTGGGTGTGGATAAGACGAGAGGCCTTCGCCACCCACTTCTTGCCTGAAGTTGTTCAGCTGATCTTCAGTTAAACGCCCTTCAAGGTACGCACGACCGTAGACACCGGGTGAGGAGTGCCCCTGAAAGTAGACCAGATCACCGCCACGCTCAGGCGTGTCGGCATGCCAGAAATGGTTCTGACCGCAACCGATCATCGTCGCGAGCGATGCAAACGATGCAATGTGACCGCCTAAGTCTCCACCATCGGGCGGATTGTGCTTGTTAGCCTTAACCACCATCGCCATTGCGTTCCAGCGGATGTAATGCCGGATGCGGGCTTCGAGTTCTTGGTTGCCTGGATGTGCTGGCTCTAACGCCGCAGGAATCGTATTGAGGTATGCAGTATTAGGCGAAAACGGAATGTGCGCGCCAGAGCGTCGCGCTAAGTCGGTCAGTCTCTCTAAAAGATAGTGCGCACGATCGGGGCCTTCGCGGTCAAGGACTGCAGCCAGGGCATCGAGCCACTCTTGGGTCTCAAGCGAATCATCATCGTTCGCGGCTTGGAATGCGGCAGCTTGTGGTGCCATAGCGATCTCCTGGATAGGTAGGACTTGTGTTGTGAAGCCTACTTTGTTTTGAGTATTTTTGGCATTCTAGGTAGAAGTTTAATCTTGAGCAACTAAAATTTCATCAAGCGGTATGTATTTTCATATTATGAAATTTAAGGAATATTTCGTCGTGCGGGTGCGACTAAAATACGACCCTAATATGGATAACCCGAATGTCCAATCCTCCTAAGTCAGTTGTATCGATTCCTTTTCAGGACAAAGCGCGATTGCGGCGCAGGCGCTGGTATTGGCTAACCCCAATGCTCGTGCTTGTCTTGTATGCCTGCGTGATGAGTGCTTTTTTCTGGCTGCAGCGTTTGCACGATGGCAGCGTCATGTTCATTACGATCGACCAAGAGATGCGCCAGCAACGCTTGATCTGGGTTGTCATCGGCTTATCTGTTGTGATCGTTTTCGCCTTGCTTATGCTTTGGCGCTATACACACTATCGCTCCAAAGCTGAAGCCGCTCTGATTACCGAGACCGGTTTTCGCAGAGCCATGGAAAACTCCATGTCCACTGGTATGCGCGTACTTGATTTAGAAGGACGCATCGCCTACGTTAATCCCGCATTTTGCCGAATGATTGGCTGGAACGAAGCAGATCTTATCGGTCGTATGCCACCTTTTCCGTACTGGGTTCCAGGGCAACACGATAGTCAGCAGCAAGTACTAGACAGTGTTCTATCCGGAAAAGCTCCAAGCACGGGCGTAGAAATTGAAGCACAGCGCCGCGATGGTTCGCGGTTCAGTGCACGCATGTATGTGTCTCCACTACTTGATCCTAACGGCACACAAATCGGTTGGATGACGTCAATGACGGACATCACCGAGCCTAAACGTATTCGAGAAGCACTGACAGCTGCGCATGAACGGTTCATGACAGTTCTTGAAGGTCTCGATGATGCAATCTCAGTAACTGCCGACACTAACGACGGCGTCGAGTTACTGTTTGCCAACCGAACGTATCGACGCTTATTCGGGTCTCAAACACAAGGTCACGAAGAGATGTTGGCGGGTCGCCGAGGTCGTTATACGGATGAGTCGGTTGAAGTGTTTTCCGATTCGGTCCAAAAATGGTTCGAGGTGCAGCACCGCATGTTGGCTTGGACGGATGGCAGGCGAGTTCGCCTACAGGTCGCACGCGATATCACCGAGCGCCGCAAGCACGAGGAAGCTTCTCGTGTGCAGCAGGAAAAGATCCAGATCACTAGCCGTCTGACGACGATGGGGGAAATGGCCTCATCGTTGGCACACGAATTAAACCAGCCCCTCACCGCGATCGCTAACTACAGCATGGGTGCCGTGGCGATGGTCAAGGCCGGGCACACCGATATGGGTACCTTGCTCCCGGCGCTCGAAAAAGCAGCCGCGCAAGCACAACGAGCCGGTAAAATCATCAGCCGTATCCGTGACTTCGTCAAACGCAGTGAGCCGCGTCGTCAAAACGTGCCGATTCAAACGATCGTAGACAACGCGGTGAGCCTCGCAGAAATACATGCCAGAAAACGACAAGTCGAGATCGTGCGCAACATCCCTGAGAGCCTGCCCGATGTCTATGCAGATCCTATCTTGATTGAGCAGGTCCTCTTGAATCTTCTTAAGAACGGTCTGGAATCCATGGACCAGGCAATACTGAACACGCTCACACTCGATGTCTCGCTGCACGACAACCAGATCGAAGTAGCCGTAAAAGACCGTGGACATGGCCTGTCGGATCCAGAGCGTCTGTTTGAGCCATTTTTTAGTACTAAGTCCGAAGGACTTGGTATGGGTCTGAATATTTGTCGCACGATCATTGAGTCGCATCACGGACGCCTTTGGGCAAGCAGTAACCCAGATGGCGGAACCATTTTTCGCTTTACACTACCGTGCGCTTCTAACCTAGAAGCAGAGCACAGCAATCAGTCCGAGGAGTTACCCGCATGAGCACGCCAAACGTCGCAAGTACTGTCTTTATCGTCGACGATGACGAGGCCGTAAGAGATTCACTCCGTTGGTTGCTTGAAGCAAACGGCTACCATGTCAGCGCATTTTCGAGCGCCGAGAGTTTCTTGGCTGCGTTTGATGACAAGACAGCGGGAGTATTGATCGTTGACGTCCGTATGCCGGGCATGAGCGGTCTCGAGCTCCAGGAGCAGTTGATTGCCCGCAAGTCATCCATGCCGATCGTCTTCATCACAGGACACGGTGATGTCCCTATGGCCGTTTCAACGATTAAGAAAGGTGCGATCGACTTTTTAGAAAAGCCTTTTGACGAGACTGATCTGCGCGAGATTGTGGCCCGCATGTTTGAACAGGCGAACCAACGTTTGACGCAAGCCAAAGCCCAGCGCGAGCACGAAGCGATGCTCGGTCGTTTGACTGCGCGCGAGCAGCAGGTTCTTGAACGTATCGTTGCAGGCCGTCTAAACAAGCAAATCGCGGATGACTTGGGCATCAGCATCAAGACCGTGGAAGCACATCGCGCCAATATTATGGAAAAACTCCAGGTCACAACCGTTGCAGACTTAATGAAGGTCGCCTTGGCCAAGCCTGAGGGCAACACATGACAGCAAGGGTCATAGACGGGGTCAAACTTGCGGCGACGATTCGCGAAGGTGTTGCGGCACGGTCCGCGGCGCTTGCAGCCCACGGTATCAAACCCGGGCTTGCGGTAGTACTCGTAGGCAGCGATCCCGCATCTCAAGTGTATGTGCGTAACAAAGTGACAGCCTGCGAGAAGGCAGGCATGCATTCGGTATTAGAACAATATCCGACAGAGATGACACAAGAGGCTTTGCTGGCACGCATCGAGACATTGAATGCCGACCCGAGTATTCACGGTATCTTGGTACAACTTCCGCTCCCAAAACATATTGATTCGCACCGTGTCATTGAGGCAATCGCTGCGGACAAAGACGTGGACGGTTTCCATATCAGCAACGCAGGCTTGCTCATGACGGGTACGCCCCTCTTTCGACCATGCACGCCTTACGGCGTCATGAAAATGCTCGAGTCCGAGCAAGTCGTGCTCCGTGGTGCCGTTGCAGTGGTCGTGGGTGCGAGCAATATTGTTGGTAAACCTATGGCAATGCTGTTGCAGACTGCTGGCGCAACCGTCACGATTTGCAATTCCAAGACGCGGGACTTGGCATGGCACACACGCCATGCAGATATCGTGATCGTGGCCACAGGAAAGCCTGGCATGGTCACAGGCGACATGCTCAAGCCGGGTGCTATCGTGATTGATGTAGGCATTAACCGTGGCGCCGATGGCAAACTGTGCGGAGACGTCGACTACGCTTCGGCAAAGGAAGTCGCAGGCGCCATTACTCCTGTCCCGGGTGGCGTGGGTCCCATGACAATCGCCATGTTGCTTGTTAACACTATGGAAGCGGCTGAACGCGTGTTAGCGCGTCGCACAACTAAATGAATCCTCTGATCGTTCCTATACAGAACTTTGTCGATTACGGGGCAATACGCCCTGAACACATCGAAGCCGCCATACCCACCCTACTCGCCAAGTCCCGCGCTGCAGTTGAGCTAGCTGCAAGCGAAGACGGGCCCGCAACTTGGGAGTGTGTCGTAGACGCGGTCGATGAGGCCAGTGAGCCCTTGTGGCGCGCCTGGTCAATCGCAGGCCATCTTAATTCGGTTGTGAACACTCCCGAATTACGCAACGCGTATAACGCAATGCTCCCGGCGATCAGTGAGTATTCAACTTGGGTCGGTCTACACGCGGGTTTGTACAAAAAGTACAGACTATTGCGCGAGAGTGCTCAGTTTTCTGAACTATCGTCAGAACGCCAACGTGTCGTAGAGCTATCTCTGCGCGACTTCAAACTTAGCGGAGTCGAGCTGCAAAGTGCTGCCCGTGATGATTATGCAGCGAACTCTGAAAAACAAGCACAAGTGTCGCAAAAATTTTCAGAGAATGTCCTCGATGCAACGGACGCCTGGAGCCTCAAGATTGATAGCCCCGACAGACTCGCGGGCGTACCAAGTGATGTGTTGGAATCGATCAAGGACCCAGATACTGCATCCTGGACGTTGAATTTAAAGATGCCGTGTTACCTGCCTGTCATGCAGTATGCGCAGGATCGGGAGCTTCGACGCACCCTCTACCATGCGTACGCTACGCGAGCGTCGGATCAGGGTGATCCCAAGTTTGATAACTCGGCACTCATTGAAGAGTCGCTTAGCCTTCGCGCG
Source organism: uncultured beta proteobacterium (assembly GCA_903929925.1). Lineage (GTDB taxonomy): Bacteria > Pseudomonadota > Gammaproteobacteria > Burkholderiales > Burkholderiaceae_B > Zwartia. The sequence continues at coordinate 7,772 of CAIYWO010000340.1, forward strand.
CAAGAGGCGAAATTGTTAGCCTTTCAGCATTATGCGGAATTACGCTTACAGACAAGAATGGCTAAAAGCGCAGCAGAGGTTGTCGACTTTTTGCGGCAACTGACCACCAAAGCCAAACCATTTGCCCAACGAGACTTGGCTGAGCTGAATGAATTTGCACGCTCATCATTGAACCTGACAGACTTGCAGCCCTGGGATATTGCTTTTGTCTCGGAACGTCTACGTGAATCACGGTACGACTATTCAGAGGATGAGGTCAAACAGTACTTTACTGAGCCGCGCGTGTTGAAAGGTCTCTTTAATGTGATCGAGACCTTGTTCCACGTTGAGCTTATCGAGCATCCCGTTAGCGGCTGGTGCCCGGACGTGCGTTGCTATGCAGTCAAGGGGCAAGAGGGAAAGACGCTAGGCTACCTCTTGATGGACTTATACGCGCGGCCTGGCAAACAAGGCGGGGCTTGGGTAGATAGCGAACGTAGCAGGCATCGAGTAGGCAAAGAGGTACGCTTACCCATCACCTACCTCACCTGTAACTTTGCACAGCCGCAAGGCACGCGCCCAGCTGTTTGGACGCACGACGACGTGATCACCCTCTTTCACGAAAGTGGACATGCTCTGCACGCCCTACTCTCTGAAGTGGATGAGCTTGGGGTCTCCGCCTTTTCAAGTGTTGAGTGGGATGCCATTGAGCTACCGTCACAATTCATGGAGAACTTTTGCTGGGATTGGACCGTTTTACAAGCGCTGAGTGCGCATGTAGATACAGGACTACCCATTCCTAGACCGCTGTACGACAAGATGACAGCGGCCAGAAACTTTCAAAGCGGGATGCAGACAGTCAGGCAAGTTGAGTTTTCTTTGTTCGACGTGTTGATCCATCAACAGCATCTTGGTCTATCGATCACAGAGGTTATGGCTCAGCTGGCTCAGGTACGCCAAGAGGTAGCGGTGCTATTACCTCCTCCATGGCACAGATTCCCGCATAGTTTTTCTCATCTGTTCGCTGGGGGCTATGGAGCTGGTTACTACAGCTACAAGTGGGCTGAAGTACTGTCCGCAGATGCCTACGAGGCCTTTGAGGAGGCCGCCGATAAAGCATCGTCGGTGAATAGCGTCAGA
>CAIYWO010000341.1 GCA_903929925.1 uncultured beta proteobacterium
ATATATGAGACGTTCAATCAACGATTGATGCCGTTTCATATAACGATCTTCAATCAACATTCCACCGTAAGGGTAATACAAGGTCGTGTCAGCCTGAACGCTTGGAAATGCTCGGTAGACGTATAAACCGCGTACCTCTTTACCCAGCACTAGCGCAAGTCCGTCATCATTAAAACTTTCATCGTCATCGGACAGACTGTTTGCGCCATCCGTACCCGGGTTTAATGTCTCAAAAAAGCGCCTAACCGTCCCTTTGCTCAGTTTATTGGCTTGAATACATATGCCTATTTCATCAGTCATAAACTGCCTTAACAAAAAGCCACCCGAAGGTGGCTAGTACCCAAGTAGGTTGCCGGCGCAGCAGGAACTAACACCAGTTAAATACATGTTGAGAAATGCCTGACTTTTATAAGACCCCCGTTTAATAAGTGTCAAGCAGTATTTCCATTACTTATGTGTAAGTTAGAGAGTTGGCTATGATCCCCGCTTGCAAAAACTGATCTAGCTCGGGCGTTAACTCAAACCGATGAAGTGAGTAGCGACTTATTCCGCTACCCAGCTACCACTCTTTCCGCCATGCTTCTCTACGAGCTTGATGCCGTCCATCACCATGCCACGGTCAATCGCCTTGAGCATGTCATAGATGGTTAATAGCGCCACGCTGGTTGCGGTGAGCGCTTCCATTTCTACGCCGGTACGACCCACGGTTTCGGAGGTGGCAGTGCAGCTCACACTGTTTGTCGTTGGATCGGTCGTGAAATCAACAGTCACACGCGTCAGTGGAATTGGATGACAGAGCGGGATGAGCGCTCCGGTCTGCTTGGCGGCCATGATGCCGGCTAAGCGTGCGATCCCTAAAACGTCGCCTTTCGCCGCAGTGCCCTCGGTGAGCTTTTTAAACGTCACGGCTTGCATGGTGATGCGCCCTTGGGCGATGGCGCGACGGTGCGTTTCCGCTTTTGCAGAGACATCGACCATGTGTGCTTGGCCGGCCGCATCAAAGTGTGTCAAGTGATCGCTCATGCGGGGTTCCGTGGAGTATCAAACATTTCAAGATGATTAAAGTTACTAAAGGCTCGTGTGTCATTAAATTCAACGCTTTGAGCTTTGGATTGTTCGAGCCAACGCAAGACCGATCCGTGGCCGACATCCAGGTATTTTCCAAGACTGCCAGCGATCGATGGGCGCAGCAAACAACATAGCGGTTGCGGCCCGTCACTCGTGGTCGCGAACGCAGCAGGGCTGTCAGGATGCTCGCTCAGGGCCTGTGACAGGCACTCGAACAAATTGTCTGGCAGTAAGGGGGTGTCGCAGGGCACAACCAGCAGTGGATTTTTTTTACATCGCATCAGACCTGCTTCGACGCCAGCAAGTGGCCCCATAAAATCTGGGCGTTCATCAGTCACCACAACATGGCCAGTTTGTTGGTAGGCATCGATATTGCGATTTGCGCTGATTAGGATACGGGTAGGCACGGGCGTTTGCGTCTTAAGTCGGGCCAGTGTGTGCTCGATCAGTGGCAGGCCATCCCACATGATCCAGCCCTTGTCACGCCCCGATAACCGTGTACCTCGTCCGCCAGCCAGAATCAGCGCGTCGTATACAACGGGCACTGAGCTGGCGGAAGGGTTGCGTGGCGTCACTGTTTCCATTTTTCGGCTGCGTGGTCGTCACTGTCACGCGCTTCGATCCAGCGTGGGCCTTCAGGCGTCCATTCTTTTTTCCAGAAAGGTGCCTCTGTTTTGAGGTAGTCCATCATGAACTGATTGGCCTCATAAGCGTCCCCACGATGGGCGCTGGCAGTCAGCACCATCACAATCTGGTCGCCGGGATACATTTTGCCGATCCGATGAACGATGCGGGCTGCCTGAAGCGACCAGCGTTGTGCGGCTTGTTCAGCAATACGCATTAAAGACTTTTCGGTCATGCCGGGGTAGTGTTCAAGCTCAAGGGCCACAACATCGTCCGCCAGATTTAAATCGCGAACCATGCCGATGAAGGCAACCACGGCGCCAACTCCCTTATCGCCTGATACGAGTTGCGCATGCTCATGCTTGAAGTCAAAATCAGCTTCTTGTACAGAAACGGAAAGGCGAGCGCTCATCTACCCACCTGTGACCGGTCTAAAGATGGCGACTTCGGCGCCATCGCTTAGCGTGGCGGTCAGTTCAACCATGTCTTGGTTGATCGCTACCCTGAACGCTTGCCCGCCAGAAAAAGTTTCTTGCCAGATACCGCCTCGGCTAGCGAGGTGCGCGATGAGGTCTGCAACAGTATGGACCGATGCGGGTGCCTCTATGGTCTCTTGGGCTCGGCCAAACTTCTCGCGAAGCTGTGCAAAGTACAGAAGCTGTAGGTTCATAGCCAGTGCTTAGTAAAGAAGTTCGGATAACGAAAGATACCGCAGTTTGTCACCCGGTGCGATGGTGGTTTCTGGTGCAAGGTCAACCAAGCCGTCCGCCCAG
>CAIYWO010000342.1 GCA_903929925.1 uncultured beta proteobacterium
GATTTGTTTTGAATCTTACGTGCAGGATGCTCAAAGATGCCTGCAATATAGGCTTTGCCGCGAATACTCATGGTGATGATGTCTCGTTAGTTTTAGCTTGATCTGAAGAAAAGGAGCGATCAAACGATTTTTATTTACTATACCGGTTTTATACCACCCCTCTTGTATATTACGAAAACGCAGCTTTACTCCCGATAAAGAGACAATCATGAACCTAACACCGGAACAACTTGCGCAGTTCGACAAGGATGGCTATCTGTTTTTTCCAGGGCTGTTTAGCCCTGAAGAGACCAAAGCGTTAAATGCTGCAGTGCCAGAACTGTACAGCCGGCGCGAAGCATACAACGTTCGGGAAAAAGACAGCGACGCGGTGCGCACCAACTTTGCCGCACACATGTATAGCGAGCCCTTCGCTAAGCTCGCGCGTCATCCACGCATGATCAAACCAGTGGAAGACTTGTTCGGTGAAAAGCTCTACATGCATCAATTCAAGATCAACGGCAAGATGGCGTTTGAGGGTGATGTGTGGCAATGGCATCAGGACTACGGTACCTGGCTCAATGACGACTTGATGCCCACTGAACGTGCGATGAACGTGGCGATCTTTTTAGATGATGTGAATCCATTCAACGGCCCCTTGATGTTTATTCCAGGCAGCCACAAGAAAGGTGTGGTGAATGCCAAGCATGACCTCACGACCACCAGCTATCCGCTGTGGACGGTTGATAATGATTTAATTCGTCAGCTCGTCGGACGCGCGGGCGATAAGGATGGTGGCATCGTCAGTCCAACGGGGCCTGCAGGCTCGATGATCTTGTTCCACAGCTGCCTAGTACACGCCTCGAGCAGCAATCTTTCGCCATGGAATCGCAATAGCGTCTATCTGAGTGTTTGCGCTGTCTCAAATCACATTCGCCGTCACAAGAGACCTGAATACATTGCGCATCGCGACTTCACTCCAATTGAGTGTTTGCCTGATGACTGTCTGCTTAAGCCCTATCCCGTCGATCTTCCTTGGGCAAAGGGTATGCCTAGTAGTGCACTTGAAACCTCACTTGATCTTTTGAAGGAAACCGCATGAGCTTGCATGCAAAATTGTTAGAGCGGGCTGCCGCGAATCGGCCTATCCGTGTGGGCTTGATTGGTGCAGGTAAGTTTGGCTCGATGTACTTGTCGCAGATCCCGCGTACGCCTGGCGTGCATCTGGTCGGTATTGCGGACTTGTCTCCAGCGGCAGCACGTGTGAATCTGGCGCGTGTTGGCTGGGAGGCACAACGTCTCGAGGCGAAGTCGCTTGATGATGCTGCCAAGAATGGAACCACTTTTATTTCAGATGATTGGCAAGCTTTGGTGCGCCATCCGTCTGTCGACGTGGTGGTTGAGTGCACCGGCTCACCCATGCATGCGGTCGATCATGTTTTGGAAGCGTTCGCGAACAAAAAACATGTGGTGAACGTGACGGTTGAGGCCGATGCATTTTGTGGTGCCTTGTTGGGTTCGCGGGCGAAGGCCGCGGGCGTTGTCTACTCACTCGCATTTGGCGATCAGCCCGCATTGATTTGTGATTTGGTGGATTGGGCCCGCACCTGTGGGTTCCCAGTGGTTGCAGCAGGGCGTGGACATAAGTGGCTGCCACATTATTCGGAGTCAACCCCGGACACTGTTTGGCAACACTGGGGTTTGACGCCGGAGCAGGCCGAGCGTGGCGGACTGAATCCCAAGATGTTCAATAGCTTTCTTGATGGGTCAAAGCCATCAATCGAGAGCACTGCTGTATCAAATGCGACGGGTTTAGGTGTACCTTCAAATGGTTTGCTCTACCCACCCGC
>CAIYWO010000343.1 GCA_903929925.1 uncultured beta proteobacterium
CATTTGATCTATATGTGTGATGCGGCCTTTGGCTTGCACTTTTTAGCGCACTGGGTCCGTGAGACGGGGCACTTTACGCTGGAAGAGGGTATTCGACGCTTGACGAGCCAACCAGCAGATCGTTTCAAGATCCCTAACCGGGGACGTTTGCTCGAAGGGTCACCAGCTGATCTGTTGTTGTTTGACCCTGCGACTGTGGGAATGTCCAAGCTAGAGACCGCGCATGATCTGCCCGGTGGTGGAGCGCGCAAACTACGTTCAGCGCATGGCATACATGGCGTTTGGGTCAACGGCTGCTTGGTGCACGACGGTAAAAACTACGTGGAGTTGGCTGAAGGGCCAGGGCACGTGATTGATTCCTTTGCGGCTTAAGGCGCACTAGATCCTCTATGTTGCTTCAAGACCTTCGCGATGGTGTTTTATATCTGACCATTGATCGGCCTACCCAGGCAAACGCGTTAAGCCGAGGCGTGTTTGATGCCTTGCATGACGCGTTTGAACGCATCCGTGCAGATGCGGCAGTCAAGGTTGTGGTTCTAGGCTCATCCGGTGCAAAAGTTTTCTCGGCCGGCGCAGATCTTAAAGAGCTCGCTGGTCAAGACGCGTCCAAGGCGTCTGCGCCGTCCTTTCATGCTTTGCTAACACGTAGCTTGCTTGATCTGCTTGATTGCCCAAAACCTGTTGTCGCACGGCTTCAGGGGCCTGCAGTGGGCGGTGGACTGATGTTGGCTGCGGCGTGCGACGAAATCATTGCGGTGGATTCTGCGTGGGTGTCCTTGCCTGAGATAAAAATTGGGATGCCTACGCCCATCGGTGCTGCAGTGCTTGCGCCGCGCGCGTCCCGTAGCGTGTTGCAACGCCTTTTGCAACGCGGTGAGCGTTTCACGGCAAAAGAGTGCTTAGCATTGGGTCTGGTTGATGCAGTGGTCAGCGCCGAGGACTTGGATCAAGCCGTTTCCAAAAGCGTGACCGAGCTCGCGTCAATCGAAACATCGGCCTTTGCTGCAAATAAAAATTGGCTCAACCGAGAGGTTAGAGCCAATTTATTACTTGCTAATGCTGAAGAAAACGCAGCGCATGCACATTAACTGCTGCATGTCTGGTCGTTAACCTTAAACGATTGACAGCACTTCCTTGACGGGGAGTCTGGGCTTTTGTGGCCAGTTACCAGGTGCGCTGTAACCAATAGCCACGAGCATAGCAGGTACGTCGTCGGCCGAGAGATTAAATTCTTTTGCGACGCCAGCGGGATCGAAGCCGATCATCGGGCCACTGACGAGTCCCATACCTTGCGCTGCGAGCATGAGCGTCATTGCACCCATCGAGGCCGATCGTATCGCTTCGTCGCGTTGGCGCTCAGGATTGTTGTCTAAGCCACCATGTGCCATCGCGACCCAAGAGTCTGCCATTGCTTGGTCGATGATGCCTGCCGCAACGGTTGGGGCGATCGAATGTGCTAAGCCTTTGTGGGCTTGCATTTTGCCGCAGACGATAAAGGTCACGGCAGCATCGACGACTTTTTGTTGACCGTAAGAGACGGCTTTGAGGCGCACTTTAGCCTCTGTTGATTGCACAGCAACGAACTTCCAGTTTTGATAATTGAATGCGGTAGGTGCAAGCGTTGCGAGACGCACAAGCTCTTCGATTTGTTCACGGCTTAGGCTACGTGCTGGATCAAACCAGTTAGCCGAGATGCGTTCTTCGAGAAGGGCTTTA
>CAIYWO010000344.1 GCA_903929925.1 uncultured beta proteobacterium
AGAACCCGCATATGCCTGCATGAACAGATCGTTCGCAGGCTCTTTGCTCAAGGGGCCCGTAGCGCCAAAACCGCTGATCGCACAATACACAAGACGCGGATTCACTTTCGCTAGCGATTCATAGTCGAGGCCAAGGCGCTCTAGCGCACCGACACGATAGTTATGTACCAAGACATCCGCTTGTTCAATAAGGCCTCGAGCAATCTTGACACCTTCAGGTGTCTTAAGGTCGATCGCAATGCCACGTTTGTTACGGTTCGCCGCGGCATAGTAATAGCTCATTGAATCATGAAAAAACGGCGACCATGCTCGGCTGTCATCACCGACCTCAGTACGCTCGATTTTGATCACATCGGCGCCATAGTCCCCCAACAACATGCCACAAAATGGCCCAGCCATTGCCACGCTGATTTCTACAACTTTAATTCCTGCAAGCGGTGCCGTCATGGTTGCCTCGTCACAACTAATCTTTATAAATCATTCTTGTACCGCTCAAGCATTTCAGCCTGCGTTTCAGGTGGGCCAGCCATTCCCGTCTGCTCACCGATCATCTCTCCCATTGTCGGCAAGCGCGTCCGATCAATTTGCTTAGAGGTATCCCACAGCTTTGAACGCATAAAAGCCTTCGCACAATGTAGATAGGCTTGTGTCACATCCACCTGAATCACTAACTTCGGCGGCTTTAGCTCAGACGTGCAGAGTTTCAATAGCTCCGCAGCAGTCGTCAGCGTCGCCTGACCATTCACACGCAATGTCTCATCAACGCCTGGGATGATGAATAGCATCCCGATACGCCCGGTGTGAATGATGTTCTCTAAGGTGTCTAAGCGGTTGTTGCCCGGCGAGTCCGGGATCAGGACCTGGCCTGCCTCAGTGACCTTGACAAAGCCGGGTGCTCCCCCTCGGGGCGAGGCATCTAAGGCTTCGTCTACGCCCTGACTCCCCAACACGACAAAAGGCGAGAGCGCAATAAACTGGCGGCAATGCTTATCCAGCGCCGGCATTTGCTTTTTTACTGCGCGCTCTTTAGGCGAAGCGTATAGCGCACGCAGTTGCTCAATCGATTGGATCAACATCGTACTTAATTCATTGACACGACAATTTTGCCAAAGTGTTGATTGCCACGCATTTTTGTAAACGCATCGGCAATCTTGTCAAAACTATACGTGCTGTCAATCGGCAAGGCTAATTTGCCCGACTCGATGTGAGGCCACAGATCACCCATCGCGCGTGAAGCGATTTCACGCACCTCTTCAATACTACGGGTGCGGAACGTGACGCCGGTATACTTAATTCGCTTGGCCGCATGCAAGTCAAAGTCAAATTCTGCAAACCTTCCCGCGAGGCGTCCCACGTTCACAACGCGTCCCAGTACAGCACAAGCTTCTAGGTTCTGCGTGCCAAACTTGCCGGACAGTTGATCGATGATCAAGTCGACACCTTTGCCACCATTGGCCTCTGTCGCAAGAGCAGGCCATTTCGGATCGCTATTGTCGATGGCAAAGTCAGCACCGTACTTCTTCAGTTGCGCGAGTCGACCTGGATTGGACGACGTACCAATCACGGTTTTTGCGCCCATGACTTTAGCAATCTGCATTGCCATCAATCCCACACCAGACGATGCGCCTTGAATCAACACCGTTTCACCCGCACGCATTTCGCCTGCGGTCATCAGTGCGTTGTGCATCGTGATAATTGAAATGGGTAGTGTTGTGGCTTGCTCAAAGGTCATTGAGGAGGAAGGGATGGGCATGACCCGACCCCAGTCGGTGACGACATACTCGGCATAACCACGTGTTCCCGAACACATCACGCGATCACCCGCCTTGATGCCGCGCACCCGTGCGCCGACCTCTACGACCTCACCGGCCCACTCCATACCAGGAATTGTTCCAGGTCCTCCGACGCTGCCATGCTGGCCGCCGGACAACACTCCAAGATCAGCACGATTCAACGCGCACGCATGTACGCGCACAAGGACCTGGTCCTCACTGGGAGTCGGCTTCGGTGCCTCACCAATCTCAAATCCCGTTGCGGTCAGTACAACTGCTTTCATTGCATTTCCTTTTTTTAAATTGAGCATAAGCGCGGCACGCCACGCCTATCTATGTTCCAACCAAGTTATCTTGTCGCAGACGTCAACCCACCATCGACCACAAGAGTTTGTCCGTTAATGTATCGGGCCTCATCACTCGCAAGAAATACAACCGCATGTGCCACGTCCCATGACTCGCCCATATATCCTGCTGGTACCTGTTTATGACGATGTGCAACAAACCCTTCGAAGTCACCTTTCGCATACTTGTCAGCGAGGCGCTTAACCAAGGGCGTAAACATGAGGCCGGGCGCTACGCAATTCAACCGAATGCCACGATCGGCGTAAATCACGCCAGTGGTCTGCATAAGTTGCTGTAAGGCCCCTTTGCCAGCCGAGTAGCCTACTTGCGGCTTGCCGATATAACGCAGGCCGGCGACGGAGGAGATACTCACCACTGAGCCATTTCCTTGCGCTTCCATGATCGGCAGTACATATTTACAAGCAAGAAAAGCGCCCTTAACGTTTACGTCAAGCTGCTCATCAAAGACGGCCTCGGACATTGTGACTGGGTCGCCCGGCTCTGAGCGACCAACGTTGTTCACCAGAATGTCGATGCGGCCGTACTTGGCCATGCAGGCATCAACAAGTTTTTTAACATCATCCGCTTTGGTTGCGTCTGCGACCATCACGCCTGCAGAGCCACCCTCTTGCTCGATAATTTTTTGTGTTTGTTCGGCAGCTTCTAAATTGAGATCAGACCCAAAAATTTTTGCGCCCTGACGTGCGAGTGCCACTGCAATCGCCTTGCCATTTCCCCAACCCTCACCGAGCGTGCCACACCCGGTCACCAACGCAACTTTTCCATCTAGTCTGAACACAATGCCCCCAAATGATTGTTTTTATATTGAGCATCATATTACCCGCCCGAGACCAAGCGGGCAAAAGCCTTTTGTACAGCTGGGTCGGCCGCGTAGAAAACGGTCGCGCTCACGCCACTACGCACAACCAGTCTGGGCGCAATCAGCCAAGTCAGGTGGGGAACATAAATAAATTTAGCTTGTCTGATCTGGTCGATCGCAATGCGCTTGTTCCAAATCCATGTTTGCTCGATCACCCCATCGCGGATGGACGTACGGCTTTTAAGCATCCAAAAATAAATGAGCCCCGTGACCGCCGCCGCACACCCCCATACCAGTGCTGCAGTGTCGGTAAATTCCGACCACTGCATCTGTTGCATGGCTGGAAGTCCTGACCAGACGATTGCGGCGACGAATAGAGTCGCCACAAGTTTAATCAGCAATGGAAAAGCGGGTCCCTCAGCCACAAAGTCGGCGGCGATACCATCGACGCTGGCTGGTGTATCACTCATTTTGCGGGAGGGGTGTTTTTCATCAAATCCCGCATCAGATTGTTGACCGTGTCCTGATCGTTCTGATCTTCTGATTGCTGCAAATCGTTTTCAGGCACTTCTATCTTGATCGTCTTTAGATCCACCTCAACCGGCTTATCCAAAAAGACCGTCACTGTTTGTGGGAAGAAAATCACAATGACTACAAGCATCAATTGCAACAGCACCCAAGGGATGGAGCCGAGGTAGATGTCCTTAGACAACACCTTGGCTGGAAGAGAGCCAGACTTGAACAGGTTGTCGGCCGTGCTGCGCAAGTAAAACAGCGCAAAGCCAAAGGGTGGGTGCATAAAACTAGTCTGCATGTTCACGCACAACAAAACACCAAACCAAATCATGTCAATCCCAAGCTTGCTCGCCACCGGCGCCAGCATGGGCAGAATGATGAAAGCGATCTCAAAGAAATCTAGGAAGAACGCGAGGAAGAATACAAAAATATTAACGACAAACAGAAAGCCAATCTGACCACCTGGCAAACTAGATAACAAGTGCTCAATCCATATGGCACCGTCTACACCCTGAAACACGAGTGAGAACACTCGCGATCCGATCAGAATAAAGACCACCATGGCAGTGATGCGCATCGTTCCTGTCATACCATCGCGCACGATTGTCCAGTTCAACCGCCGGTGAAACGCAGCCAGCAAAATCGCGCCCACAGCACCCATCGCCCCCGCTTCAGTCGGTGTCGCAATTGCGCTAGTCATGAAAGGCAACCCACCCATGCTCCCCAACACAGCAAAGATCAGCAGGGCTGAGGGGATAATCCCACGCAAACACTTACGCCACAGCGCCCAGCCATGCAAGGTACGGGCCTCAGGTGGCAAGCCAGGCATATGGTTCGGACGCAGTCGCGACAGCACGAACGTATAAACTAAAAATATAAGTATCTGCAGGATTGACGGGCCCCAAGCGCCCTTGTACATATCGCCTACAGAACGACCCAGCTGGTCAGCCATCACAACAAGCACCAAAGATGGTGGTACAAGTTGTGTAATGGTTCCAGACGCAGCCAATACGCCTGTTGCATAGCGCATGTTGTAGCCGTAACGCATCATCACTGGAAGCGATATCATCGCCATCGCAATGACTTGCCCAGCTACTGTTCCTGTGACTGCTCCTAAAACGAATCCAACGATGATGACCGAGTAACCTACGCCTCCCCGGATTGGGCCAAACAGTTGCCCCATCGAGTCGAGCATATCTTCAGCCAGCCCGCACTTCTCTAACACCGCTCCCATCAAGGTAAAAAATGGGATCGCCAACAACAAGTCGTTGGACAAAATACTGAAGATGTTCAGCGGCAAGTTGTACATAAAGGCGGCGGGGAACCAGCCCATTTGAATCGCAATAAAGCCACTCAACAGCCCCAACGCAGATAACGAGAAGGCGACTGGAAAGCCGATCAACATAATCAGAATCAACCCCAAGAACATCAGGGGTGCAAAATCTTGCATACTCATTGAAGTGGCCTCTCGTAGGTCAGATCCATTTGATGGACGCCCATCAGCCAGCCCACGCGCTTGATCATCTCAGCGACGCCTTGCAATGCCATCAAGGCAAAGCCCAGCGGCAGCAACATCATGACAGGCCAGCGAATCAAGCCCCCAGCGTTCCCAGAGATTTCGCCAGAAACATACATACCCACAAACAGCGGCCAGGAAAGATAGGCAAACAGCAGCATCGCAGGCATCAAAAAGAACGTCAGTCCAAATAGGTCGATCCAGACTCGGCTCTTACTTTTTAGCGTCCCGTAAATTACGTCGACACGAACGTGCTCATTGACGCGCAGGACTTGCGCCGCGCCAAGCATCACACAGGCTGCAAACAAATACCATTGGATCTCAAGCCAGCCATTTGAGCTGTAAGAAAACGTATAGCGCATGACTGCGTTACCCGCGCTGATTAAGCTGCAAAGCAGGACTGCCCACTTTGCGAATACTGCAAAAAAATCGCTCACCCGATCAATCAGGCGTGCCAAAGCAAGTAACTGGGTCATCTCTATACCTCCGAGCGTTTAGCTCCGCCCCAATGATCAGGCGCGAGCTGAAAGCTAACGTCAGATCATAACGAAATGTTGGCTATAAAGCCCTACTTTCAAGTGGGCTTTACCAGCAAATCGACCCTTGGTTAACCCTTAGGCGTCGAGCAGTGTGCGGTTATCTTGCATCCGAGAGCCAGCGTTCAGTGAGACGCACAAAGTAACTCGCCCCCACCGGGATGATTGCATCATTGAAGTCGTAAGAGGTGTTGTGCACGACACAGGCCCCTTCGCCATGGCCCTCTAACCGATGCTTGCCTTCGCCGTTTCCAATAAAGGCGTAACAACCTGGCTTCACCAACAGCATGTGGGCAAAATCTTCTCCGGCCATTACGCCAGGATACTGATCGTTGACCATGTCTGGGCCCACAATCTCACGCATGACTTGTGCTGCGAAGTCTGCCTCATTCGCGTGATTCACGACAGGTGGCGACGCACGTCTAAAGAAAATATCGACCTCACACTCATGCGCCAATGCAGTCTGCGTGGCGAGCGTGCGCAGCCTTTCTTCCAAACGATCTAACGCTGATACGGAGAAAGTCCGGATGGTCCCACCCACCGACGCAGAGTTGGGAATCACGTTTGGTGCGGAAGAGCCTTCAAGTTGTGTCACAGCCAACAAAGCCCGCTCGGTACCAGGTATCACTTTTGCAACGAGACCCTGAAGTGCTGTCGCCAAGGACAGCACGGGTGTGATGGGATCGATGCCAGTATGCGGAAGCGAAGCGTGTGTCCCCTGACCTTTAATAGTGACTTTGAACGTGCTGCTCGACGCCATCAGCGGGCCGCGATTTAAAGCAAAGCCACCTACCGTGCCAATTGACCAATTATGCAAACCAAAAATTGCTTCACACGGAAAACGGTCAAACAAACCTTCATCAATCATTTTCTTCGCACCAGCTTTTCCCATCTCTTCAGCTGGCTGAAAAACGAAATGTACGGTGCCATCAAAATTACGTGTCTGCGAGAGGTGCCAGGCAGCAGCGAGAAGCATCGTGGTGTGTCCGTCATGACCGCAGGCATGCATCTTGCCATCGTGAGTGGAACGGTGCTCGAATTCGTTTAACTCTTGGAGAGGCAGTGCATCCATATCAGCCCGCAAACCAATCGTGCGCTTGCTATTCCCAGCCTTCAATACGCCCACCACGCCAGTCCCTGCAATGCCGCGATGCACCTCAATGCCCCATTCTTTTAATAGACCCGCCACGATTTCAGAGGTGCGGTGCTCGTCAAAACCGAGCTCGGGATGCGC
>CAIYWO010000345.1 GCA_903929925.1 uncultured beta proteobacterium
AACTTCAAGCCCACTGCGCCCGCTTCAATCTGTTCGTGCAAGGGACCAGGTACCGATACGTTACCTTTGCCGAGCAGCCCAATATTGATGGGATAAGACTCCATCGCTTGCAACATACGCGCAAGGTGCCATGGACCCGGGGTCACTGTTGTTGCGAAGGTTCCTGTTGCCGGCCCCGTTCCGCCCCCAATCATGGTTGTCACGCCAGAGCTCAAGGCCTCTTCGATTTGCTGGGGGCAAATCAAGTGGATGTGGCTATCGATCCCCCCTGCGGTCACGATCATGCCTTCCGCCGCGATCACTTCTGTTGCAGGCCCAACGACGATCGTCACGCCGGGCTGAATATCAGGGTTACCCGCTTTACCAATTCCTGCGATACGTCCGTTCTTGATACCGATATCTGCTTTAACAATGCCCCAGTAATCAATGATCAAGGCGTTTGTGAGGACTGTGTCCACACAGTCCTTGCTCATCCGTTGTGACTGCCCCATCCCATCACGAATGACCTTGCCGCCACCAAACTTTACTTCCTCGCCATAAATTGTGAAATCCTTCTCCACCATGGCAAAGAGCGCGGTATCGGCAAGTCGTATGCGATCCCCCGTTGTGGGTCCAAACATCTCGGCGTAAGCCTGCTTCGAAATCTTCATTTGTCTAGACCTCCCATCACCGCACCCGTAAAGCCGTACACAATGCGATCCCCAGCGAGTGCAACCAATTCGACTTCGCGCTCCTGACCAGGCTCGAATCGCACGGCTGTCCCTGCTGGAATATTCAAGCGAAACCCGCGGGCGGCTTGTCGATCGAAACGCAAGGCCGCGTTGGTCTCCGCAAAGTGATAGTGCGAGCCAATCTGGACGGGACGATCACCGGTGTTCGCGACCGTCACTTTGCAGGTCGTACGCCCCACATTCATTTCGATATCACCATCTGCCACGAGCATTTGGCCTGGAATCATTGGAGTTGTGGTCATCGCGCTTCCTTATTGAATCGGTTGATGAACAGTCACGAGCTTCGTGCCATCAGGAAACGTCGCTTCGACTTGTATATCTGGAATCATTTCGGCGACACCTTCCATGACGTCAGCGCGCGTCAGGATCGTACGACCGGCGCTCATGAGGGCCGCAACGGTTTGTCCATCGCGCGCCCCTTCCATAATTGCTGCGGTGATTAATGCGATCGCTTCGGGCACGTTTAGCTTCAATCCACGCGCACGTCGCCGCTCAGCAAGTAGCGCAGCGGTAAAAATCAGCAACTTGTCTTTTTCTCTAGGAGTTAAATCCATTATGACCTCGACACAACAATAAGATTGGGATTAAGTAGCCCATAAGCGTGGAGCCACAGCTTTGCGTTCCAGTACAACCGGCCGCAGGCTCGCCCACGCCGCTTCTAACAACAATTTGATCTCCATCGCAGGTGCCAGGATACGGCCTACGACCACTCTCGGATGCAATACGGTCCAGGCAACACCCTTTGCCTCCTGCCGCAAAGTTTGTACGGACGCTTCGCCCCACTCTTTATAGCCTGGCAGAACAGCCCATACGGTCGCAAAAGCAAAGTGACCACGCAGGCCGATGGGCGAGATAAACAAAGGATCCGCGCCCTTGAGCACCATCCGGTCGAGCCAAACCAATTCTCCCTCCACTTCCAAACGCAAGGTCTGCTTAAAGCTTCCGTCCGCGAAACTCTCGCCCGACGCTTGTCGTCCGAAAATCAAATGGTCCCAACCAATCATTGCACCCTTGTCAGAGACACGAATACAAATCTCAGAGGCCACACGAGCGCGATTAAAAACAATTGTCTCTTGCGGTAGCCATTCAAAATAACCATCAAGCTCCATGTCGATTTGCTGCGAGGCTAAGGTGTCGGAATCTGCCCCGTACCATTTTGCTGCAGATGGGGTAGTGACCAAGCCGTGGCTACCCGCCTCGCACGCGACACGGACCTGCAACTGATCCCCTGCCGCAATACCGCCTGGCGGATGCACGATGATGGCGTGGCAAGGAGACGTGCCTTCAGGGTAAAGCGCCTTTTGAATCCGAAGAGGACCAAAATGCTTGTGGTGCAGACGTGTTTTTCCAAGCTCGGCCGCAGGCGCGAGACTGAAGTCCAGTTCTAGGCTAGCTTGCCAGGAGGACCAAAAAGCATCGTCGCTCATCGCAGGAGTCCGCTCGGGCCAGCGCAATTGTTCATAAGGGTACATGTCAGATGCATAAGCAAGTA
>CAIYWO010000346.1 GCA_903929925.1 uncultured beta proteobacterium
CACCAGTGTCGATATCGATCACACGGATTGGTTGGGCGACACACGTGAAAAAATCGGTTTCGAAAAGGCCCATATTTATCGTGGGGGTCGTCCAGCAATATGCAGTGATCCAGCACCTCCCCAGTCGTTGCTGGACTACGCTCAAAAAGTTGGTGCAGATTTGTGGCTCTTTGGTCGAGATTTCAACTATTCAGGTGATCGGCAGCAGTGGGCGTTTGCTGGCCGGCATCAGCGACGCAATGCACTTGCCTACCCAGCATTGCGTGGCGCAAACCAACTCTTGAACGCCTCCGCGGCACTCGCGGCGCTTGAATCCTTACGCGAACGACTCGCAGTGCCGCAGCAGGCGGTACGGGAAGGGTTGCTGCAGGCGTCTTTGCCTGGGCGGTTTCAGATTTTGCCTGGTCAGCCCACGACGATTCTGGATGTGGCGCACAATCCGCATGCGGCTGCTGTGTTAGAAAAAAACCTTGGAAACATGGGTTTTCATCCCTATACCTACGCTGTCTTCGGGATGCTGGCGGATAAGGATATCGACGGTGTCTTGCGGCATATGGCAGGGCGGATCGATCACTGGTTTTGTGCAGGGCTGCCCGGTGCGCGAGGGGTGAGTGGTGACGCGCTTGAGTCACGTGTGCGCCAGTATGTTCAGACCTATGATCCGGACGGCACTAAAAACATACAAGTTTCTGGTTTTGTCAATGTCCAAAAAGCCTATCAAGCGGCAGCCGATAAGGCGAACCCGGATGATAGAATCGTGGTGTTCGGATCATTTTTAACAGTTGCCGAGGCGCTTAGTGCGATCGGACGCGTTTAAAAGAATCCAATCACTTTTGGTGACTATGTGCGCGATCCGTTTTCCGGCCAGGATGTGTGAATAATGGGACTGTTTTCAAGAAAAGATAGTGCCAGTGCCCGTAAGCCAGCGGTCAAGCCTCGTCCCTCGGTCACGAGTGAGGCCCAGGCGGCTGAAATGCGTGTGCGAGCGCGCCGTCGTCTCGCTGGCGCAGTGGTGTTGGTGTTGGTTGCTGTCATCGTCCTGCCCATGCTGCTGGATTCCGAGCCCACTCCGGTCGCCAAGAATATCCCCATCCGTACCCCTGACCGTCAAGCACCGTTCGGGCCGAATGCGCCCGAAGCGCCTGCGGCTGCGGAGCCTACGACGGTCGCAGAGGCCACACCTAGCACCCAAGCGACGCAGACTCCGGCAGCAACTGCCGTTGTGTCGGGCGAGCCGAAGCCTGATCCAAAAGTGGATCCCAAGCGCAACGAGCCGCCTGCGCGCGCAGAGCCACCTAAAGCAGCAAGCCCTGCACTGAGCGCACGCTCAGCAGACGGAGAGCGTGCTCTCGCTTTGCTTGAGGGCAGGCCCGCACGGCCCGCTGGTACAACCCCAACACCCGCCCAGAATGCCACACCTCGCCCGCCTCCCGCGGCAGGTAATTTTGTCGTCCAGGCTATGTCGCTGGATTCAGCTGACGATGCGCAGCGACAGCGCGGCAAGCTGCTTGCCTCGGGTGTGAGCAATGCTTTCGTCGATGGCCCGGTGAATGTGAACGGCAACCCCAAATATCGTGTGCGTATCGGACCATTCCCGTCTCGTGAAGCGGCGCAAGCCGCACAGACTCGTTTGCGCACGTTGGGTTATAGCGGCGCCTTTATTGCCTCGCAGTGACCGGTTTCGATTTCGTTCTGATTGCAATAATCGTGGTCTCAGCTGTGCTGGGATTGGTGCGAGGATTGCTCAAGGAAGTATTGTCTCTAGTTGCCTACATTTCAGCTTTTTTGGCGGCGATTTGGTGGGGGCCAGAGGTCTCTGATTGGGTAGAGGCCTGGATTACACAGTCGTTCTTAAGAATGGCAGTGTCCTACTTTGGGATATTCATCGTAGTGCTGCTGACAATCGGGCTCTTCAATATGACGTTGAGTGCTTTGATTAGTAAGACAGGTTTGACTCCCGCAGACCACGGGTTGGGTGGTTTGTTTGGGCTAGTAAGGGGGGCGTTGTTTGTTCTAATTTTGGTGACCCTAGCGGGCTATACGCCCTTGCCAAATGAATCCTGGTGGAAGAACGCCATGTTTTCGGGGCAAGTTGTCGCGGTGGTTCAGCAGATTAAATTGCGGCTACCAGATCCAATCGCTGGGTGGATGCCTTACTGAATGTAGTTTTCGTGCTTTATTTTTCGGTTTAACCGGTATCAGGAATTTTCATGTGCGGAATTGTCGGAGTCATTGGTCGCGGGCCTGTTAATCAGTTGCTCTACGATAGCTTGCTGCTGCTACAGCATCGCGGTCAAGACGCAGCAGGGATCGCGACATCGAACGGCAATCATTTCAATATGTATAAGGCGCACGGCTTGGTACGCGACGTATTTCGGACCCGCAATATGCGCTCTTTGCCAGGTACCTCTGGCATCGGTCAAGTGCGTTACCCAACTGCGGGCTCCTCTGAGAGCGTGGAAGAGGCCCAGCCGTTTTACGTTAACGCTCCCTTTGGCATTACGTTTGCACACAACGGCAACTTAACTAACTGGCATGAGTTGCGTGAGTCTCTTTTTAAGATTGACCAGCGCCACATCAATACAAATTCTGATTCCGAAGTTTTGCTCAACGTACTAGCGCACGAATTGCAACGCGCAGCCAACGGGGTTTCTTTGGATGAGGCGGCGATCTTTAAGTCAGTGCGGGCAGTGCATCAACGTGTGAAGGGCGCCTATGCCGTTGTCGCTCAAATTTCTGGCTATGGTTTACTGGCGTTTCGTGATCCCCATGGCATTCGTCCTCTTTGTTTAGGACGATTCGATACCGATCAGGGGCCAGAGTGGATGGTTGCTTCGGAGTCTGTGGCTCTAGAGGGCTCAGGATTTCAATTCGTGCGGGATATCGCTCCAGGTGAAGCCGTCTTCATATCTTTGGATGGCAAAATGAGCAGTGAGTTGTGCGCAGCGCCAGTCGTCCATGCCCCCTGTATTTTTGAATACGTATATTTTGCGAGACCTGATTCTGTTCTGGATGGTGTTTCGGTTTACAGTGCCCGCCTCAAAATGGGTGAGTATTTGGCGGACAAACTCGCCAAGACGTTACGCTTGGGTGACATTGATGTTGTGATGCCCATCCCTGATTCCTCACGGCCTTCGGCGATGCAATTGGCTGATCGTTTGGGGCTGAACTATCGCGAAGGTCTGATTAAAAATAGGTATGTTGGTCGGACCTTCATCATGCCTGGACAGGCCGTTCGTAAGAAATCTGTACGGCAAAAGCTCAACACGATCGGTATGGAGTTCAAAGGTAAGAACGTGTTGCTGGTCGACGACTCTATTGTGCGCGGAACCACGAGCCGAGAAATCGTTGACATGGCTCGCGCTGCAGGTGCAAACAAGGTGTACATGGCCTCTGCTGCGCCCCCAGTGCGTTACCAAAACGTATATGGGATTGATATGCCGACGCAAAAGGAACTGATCGCAACAGGACGCGACGAGGCAGAAATTGCACGCATCATCGGTGCAGACGCACTTGTATATCAAGATATTGCGTCGATGCAGAAATCAGTCACGGATTTAAATCCCGCGTTAACGACGTTTGATAATTCGTGTTTTACCGGCGAGTATGTGACGGGTGACATCACACCTGAGTACTTGGAGCGTTTGGGACGCAGTCGCCATAGCGCGCAAGACGAGGCGAGTGGCCTGCTTTTTAATATGGGTTACGCCGCAGAAGACAACTGAGTCGATAAGCGGCTGCTATTGCGAATAAGCAGAACAGGGTCAGGCTCCAATAGGCGTATTCGATCCCGAATAATGTGATGCGTGCATCCATGCAGCTTGCATAGATGCCAAACAGCCAAGGCAACGCGGACTCTAGCCCGGTCTTGGTCATCAACTGATCGGCAAAACTCTGAGCGCACGAAAAGCTTTGTGCCGCGACCTGTGATTGATAAATCGCTGCCGTTATACCAGCCAACGCGACAGATAAGATTAACGCCAACGATATTGCGTTTCTTGTGCGAGTCGCTTGCCCACGTGACCCGATCAAACCGATCACCGCAATCAACAGATATAGCATGCGTTGCGTCACGCACCATGCACAGGGCTGCATGTCGTATAAGTGTTGCGAGATGAGCGCGATCAACACTGCCAATAAACTGATGGATGCGATGTAGAGTTGCGCGCGTTGATCAGGCTGCATGCTTTTGCTCTACACCAAGCACCTCAAGGATAGCGCGCTCAAACTGTCGTTGTGTGCGCGGCTGTGCAAGGGCTTCGCCGCTGATGACAAAGACGTCCTCAATCCGATCTCCGAGCGTCATTACCTTGGCAGTTTGTAAATTAATTGCATAAGACACAAACACCTGAGCCAATTCTCCAAGCAGGCCTGGGCGATCGCTTGCGA
Source organism: uncultured beta proteobacterium (assembly GCA_903929925.1). Classification (GTDB taxonomy): domain Bacteria; phylum Pseudomonadota; class Gammaproteobacteria; order Burkholderiales; family Burkholderiaceae_B; genus Zwartia. Next base: position 4,390 of record CAIYWO010000346.1, read on the forward strand.
TGACGTCTAGACGCCAGCTTTGACTGCGTTCGTCTGGGTGTAGCTGAACAATTGGTGGAAAGGGGAAGGCCTTGGAAAGACGCGAAGGCCTCAGGCCAAAGGCGTCAGGCGATTGTGATGCGTCCTGGGGTGTGTCGAGATGTTGAGTGAGTTCGTGTTCGATCAGCGCAGCGATTGTTCGCAGATCTTCGTTTGTTTCGGTCGGCAGGACTACAAAACTGTCCAGCGCATAGCCATCTCGCGTGGTGTGGATACGTGCGTCTTGTATGCTGATCAGACGTCTTGCAAAGTATCCACAAATGCGTGCAAACAGATCGGCCACATCTTTCGTATAAACCAGGACCTGTATGCCTTCTGCGCCGTCGGTTGGCCGCGCCTTGACGATCGTCTCTGTTGTGCCGACACGGTGATACAGGTGGCGCGTATGCCATGCGATTTCGCTGGCTTCATGGCGCAAAAAGTAAGCCACGTCTAACTGCTTCCAGAACGCCTCTCGAGTGTCGTCGCGTAGGCCTGCGAGTCGAATCAGCCCTGCGGCTTCTTCCATGCGCTGGCGCAAGACCGTGTTCGCGTCGTCTGTGGTTCCGCTGAACGTGGCACGGGTTTGGTTGTACAGGTCCTCAAGCAACTTACCCTTCCAGGCATTCCATACTTTTGGGCTTGTGCCGCGAATATCCGCCACGGTTAACAGGTACAGAGCCGTTAGCTGTCTGGGGGTCTCGACCAGTGCAGCAAATTCCTTAATCACCTCAGGATCTGACAGGTCCTTTTTTTGCGCAACTTGGGACATGAGGAGGTGATGTCGCACAAGAAAGACGACAAGGCTCGTATCCTCTTTAGATAAGCCATGATCACGTGCGAAGCGCTTGACTTCCTCCGCCCCTAAGGTGGAGTGGTCGCCGCCTCGACCTTTTGCGATGTCGTGAAACAGTGCAGCGACGTAGAGCAACCAATTACGGTCAAAGCTTGCGGTTAGTCTGCTCGCTAGCGGGTACTCTTGCGCATGCTCAGGCATGGTGAAACGGCGAAGATTGCGTAAGACAGCCAGAGTATGTTGATCAACGGTGTAGACGTGAAACAGATCATGCTGCATCTGGCCAACCACCAGACGGAACACAGGCAGATACCGAGGCAGAATATTTAGCATGGTCATGCGGCGCATGGCGTGCACAATGCCGTGCGGTTGCTGCAATATTTGTAAAAACAAGGCGCGGTTGGTTTGAGAGCGCCGAAACTCTGCGTTGATACGATGACGGGCGTGCCAAATTGCACGCAGGGCTCTGCCCGAGAGCTCGGTCAGGTCTGGGTGCTGTTGCATCACCAAGAAGACGCCCAAAAGCTGCTCAGGGTGCTGCTCGAAGACCTCGTCGTCGATGATGTCTAACCGGTTGCGGTGTGCAACGTAAAAACTATTGATAGGACGAACTTCATCGCGGTTTGGCGGGAAAAGGTTTTCTTCGATGTTCTGAACGAGCAAGGTGTTGAGCTGCGTGACCAGGCGTGCGGCCCAGTAGTAGCGCTGCATTAAAATTTCACTCGCTCGACGCGTGTTCGTCGCATCGATTCCGTAGGCTTGCGCTAGACCGTGTTGTAGATCGAATAGCAAGCGGTCTTCCCGACGCTTAGCTAACAGATGCACTTCGATGCGCACGCGTTTGAAAGCCTGTTCTGCGCGTCTGAGATCCCGGGCTTCTGCGGTGGTCAGTAGTCCAGCGCGTGCGATCTGCTGCCAGGTTGCTCCGAAGCCTGCTGCCCGAGCCATCCACATGATGACTTGCAAGTCACGCAGCCCGCCGGGTGACTCTTTACAGTTCGGCTCAAGGGAGTAGGGGGTGTCTTGATAGCGCGCATGCCGCTGCTGCATCTCGGCGCGCTTGCCTTGGAAGAACACCCTCGCGTCCAAGTGCTCCGTCATCCGTGTATGTAGCGTTTGTGTCAATTTGCGGCTGCCTGCGATCCAGCGTGTCTCAAGCAGTGATGTCTCGACAGTGATGTCGCCGCGCGCTTCTGTCACGCATTGTTCGATGGTGCGGACGCTACAACCAGGTTCGAGCCCAATATCCCACATGGCTGCAACCAGGGCGCTTAGCGCGGCTTCATCGCTTTCATTCGGCTCATGTGGCAGAAGTATCAGTAAATCTACGTCTGAAAAGGGATAGAGTTCACCGCGACCATAGCCGCCGACAGCTGCAAGCGCTGCACCTTTGGGCAGAGGCAAGTGGTTGAGTAACTCGCGCAGCGCTTGGTCCGCGCATTGCCGCAGTGCGCCCAGCAATGTGTCGGGCTGGGGTTTGGCCCGATATTGCTCTATCGCATTGAGTCGACTCGCTTGAGCCTGGCTGCGTATCGTCGCGAGTGTTGTGGAGTCGATCATCTTGTGGGCTCAAACGTACGGTCGAATTATTGCTACGCGGTGATGAATGCCGGTGATGGGGGCATGCCATCTGAAACGGTCATCACTTCAAAACCACTTTCCGTAACGAGTACCGTGTGTTCCCATTGCGCAGACAGGCTGTGATCGCGGGTGACAACAGTCCAGCCGTCTGAGAGCTGTCTGATTTCACGTCGTCCTGCATTGATCATCGGCTCGATCGTAAAGATCAAGCCGGGTTCAAGTTTTTGACCAGTCCCAGCCTTGCCGTAATGCAGGATCTGAGGATCTTGGTGAAACACTTTGCCAATCCCGTGACCGCAAAACTCGCGTACGACGGAAAAACCGCTTTGTTCCGCGTGACGCTGGATTGCCTGGCCGATGTCTCCGAGAGTATTCCCAGGCTTAACCTGAGCAATCCCCAGCCACATACAGTCAAAGGTCACTTCAGAGAGGCGTTTGGCGAGTATGGACGGTTCGCCCACGTAATACATGCGACTCGTGTCGCCAAACCAGCCATCCTTGATGATCGTGACGTCTATATTCAGGACATCTCCGTTTTTCAACACCTTGTCACCCGGAATGCCATGGCAGACCTGGTGGTTTACGGACGTACATATCGCGCCGGGAAAAGGGGGGTATCCAGGGGGGGCATAGCCGACGGTCGCCGACTTGACGTTTAGAACGTTCGTCAAGAAATCCAAACAAAGCTTGTCTAGTTCACCCGTGGTAATGCCGGGTTTGACGTGCGGGGCAATGAAATCGAGCACTTTGGCGGCGTCTTTACAGGCCGCACGCATGCGGTCTAAATCGGCGGGATTGGTGACTAAACCCATGTTGACTTGAGTATTAAGCGTGAAAGATAGTAGAATTATAGGCTTACCGTTGTTTTTGCACGGTAATACCGTTGTAAATCATTGTAGTAAGTTGTGTGTAAAACGTTGTAATTAAATCGCTGTACTTAAATCGCGTGGTACGCCGCCAGGGTGCTGGTGCATAGCCTAAAGGGCTGTTGCTGGTGCAGGCGTGATCACTAGACCCAACCCTCGGAGCTCTTATTATGTCTTTAATGCGTGAAATGTTAGAAGCGGGCGTGCACTTTGGTCACCAGACCCGTTATTGGAACCCAAAGATGGCACCGTATATCTTCGGCCATCGGAACAAAATTCACATTATTAACCTCGAAAAGACTGTCGCAAACTATCAAGATGCGACAAAGTTCTTGCGCCAAGTGGCTGCCAAGGGTGGGAATGTCTTGTTCGTTGGCACCAAGCGTGCTGCGCGTGAACTGGTCGCTGCTGAAGCCCAGCGCGCTGGTATGCCGTTTGTTGACAGCCGTTGGCTCGGTGGCATGCTCACAAACTTCAAAACCGTCAAGAGCTCGATCAAGCGCTTGAAAGATATGGAAGTCATGATTGCTGAAGGCGGTACTGAGCGCATGACAAAAAAAGAAGGTTTGATGTTCCAGCGCGAACTCGACAAACTCAATAAGTCGATTGGCGGCATTAAAGACATGAACGGTTTACCAAGCGCAATCTTCATGATCGACGTCGGCTACCACAAGATTGCAGTTGCAGAAGCAAACGCACTGGGTATTCCAGTTGTTGCTGTGGTGGATACTAACCACTCACCAGACGGCATCGACTACATCATTCCAGGTAATGATGACTCCGCTAAGGCGATCGCTTTGTACGCCAAAGGCGTGGCTGATGCAGTGTTGGCTGGTCGTACCGATAACGTCAATGGTTTGGTCGAAGAAATCGCCCAAGGCGAAGAGTTCATCGAAGTCGATCAGGCTAAAGCCTAATTAATCTGGAGCATTTATGGCTGATATCACCGCCGCAATGGTTAAAGAACTGCGCGAGAAGACTGACGCGCCAATGATGGAATGTAAGAAAGCCTTAACTGAGGCTGCAGGCGATATGGTTCGCGCCGAAGAAATCTTGCGCGTAAAGCTTGGTAGCAAGGCGAGCAAAGCAGCGAGCCGTGTGACCGCTGAGGGCTTGATTGGTCTGTACATTTCCCCCGATGCGAAGCAAGGCGCAGTTGTTGAAGTTAACTGCGAGACAGACTTCGTTGCAAAAAATGATGACTTTGTTGCATTTGTCGGCAATATCGCCAAACTCGTCGCAACTTCGTCTATTTCTGATGTTGCCGCCTTGTCGACGGCTGCCTTCGGTGATGGCACGGTTGACTCCGTGCGTACAGCACTGATTGGCAAAATTGGTGAAAACATCTCGATTCGTCGCTTCCAGCGCTATAACACTGCAAACAAACTGGCCAGCTACGTGCACAGTGGCAAGATTGGTGTGCTGGTGGACTTCGCCGGTGCGGATGAAGTTGGCAAAGACCTGGCAATGCACATCGCTGCGACCAAGCCACGCGCAGTAGACGAAACTGGTGTGTCCGAGGCGGACAAGGAAGCTGAACGCTCAGTGGCTCGTCAAAAGGCTGCCGAATCCGGTAAGCCTGCCGAGATCGTTGAAAAAATGGTCGAAGGCTCGGTCCAAAAGTTCCTCAAAGAGGTGGCGTTGCTTTCTCAGCCCTTCGTTAAAAACGACAAGCAGTCCGTCGCTCAGATGCTGAAAGAAAAAAGCGCATCGATCGCCGGTTTCTCCCTGTTCGTTGTTGGCGAAGGCATTGAGAAGAAAACCAGCGACTTTGCTGCAGAAGTCGCTGCCGCTGCTGCCGGAAACGCATAATTTTGTACCTGAAGCCGGGCGGTGCAGCAATGCCCGCCCGGCTTTCGTTTACACTTTTGTTCGTGATTAATACCCCGGAGAATAACGCATATGACCAGCAGAATGCATAAAAGAGTCCTCCTCAAACTGTCTGGCGAAGCGCTCATGGGTGATGATGCCTTTGGCATTAACCGCGCGACGATTATGCGGATGACCGATGAGGTTGCCGAAGTCGTTGCCATGGGTGTGCAGTTGGCAATAGTGATCGGCGGTGGCAACATCTTTCGCGGTGTTGCACCAGGTGCGCAGGGCATGGATCGTGCTACTGCGGACTACATGGGCATGATGGCGACCGTGATGAACGCCTTAGCCCTGCAAGACGCACTCAAGCACAGAGGCGTAGATGCCCGCGTGCAGTCTGCCCTGAATATCGAGCAGGTGGTTGAGCCTTACATTCGCCCTAAAGCGTTGCGTTACCTCGAAGAAGGTAAGGTCGTGATCTTTGCTGCGGGTACGGGCAATCCATTTTTTACGACGGATACCGCAGCAGCCTTGCGCGGCGCTGAAATCGGCGCTGAAATCGTCCTGAAAGCAACGAAGGTGGACGGCATCTATACCGCTGACCCCAAGAAGGACCCCGCGGCGACGCGTTATGCACGCATCAGTTTCGACGAAGTCATTATGCGCCGTCTGGAAGTCATGGATGCAACTGCCTTTGCATTGTGTCGTGATCAAAAATTGCCCATCAAAGTTTTTTCAATTAATAAAGTCGGTGCACTTAAGCGCGCCGTGAGTGGTGAGGACGAGGGTACGCTCGTTCACGTCTAGAAGGAAAAATAATGAGTACAGCTGAAATACAGAAATCTGCCGAAGCCCGGATGGGGAAGTCTCTTGAGACGCTGAAAAGTAACCTCGCAAAAATTCGTACAGGACGTGCGCACACCGGCATTCTTGATCATGTTCAGGTTGAGTACTACGGCTCACCTGTACCAATTTCTCAGGTTGCCAACGTCACCCTGCTGGATGCACGTACGATTAACGTGCAGGTTTGGGAAAAGAATCTTGGCGGGACAGTTGAGAAAGCGATTCGTGATTCCGACTTAGGACTGAATCCAATCGGTATGGGTGACAGTATCCGTGTGCCGATGCCCGCGCTGACAGAAGAGCGTCGACGTGATCTTAATAAAGTCGTGAAATCCGAAGGTGAGGACGCAAAGATTGCCGTTCGTAATTTGCGCCGTGATGCAAACGATAGTTTTAAAAAGCTCGTGAAGGACAAAGTCATTTCTGAAGATGACGAGCGTCGTGCGCAAGATATCGTGCAAAAGCTTACCGATCGTTGCGTGACTGAAATCGACAAATTGGTCGCCCAGAAAGAAGCAGAGATCATGACGGTTTAACCCGTCTAATTTATGGCGATCAGCTCAACTAAAGACGTCCCGAATACCTCGGCGACCCCAGAGCACGTTGCGATCATTATGGATGGCAACGGGCGTTGGGCTTCGCAACGCTTTCTTCCTCGCACAGCTGGTCATGCTAAGGGTGTGCAATCGGTTCGTCGAGCGGTGGAGACTTGCGGCAATGCGGGTGTGCGCTATCTGACATTATTTGCATTTAGCTCAGAGAACTGGCGACGTCCTGCTGATGAGGTATCGTTGTTAATGCGCTTGTTTGTTCAGGCGCTCGAGAGAGAAGTTTCAAGGCTGCAGGAGCAGGGCGTACGTCTGCGTGTCGTGGGTGACCTCAGCCCTTTTGAGCCAAAATTACAAGAGCTGATTTTTCAAGCGCAGGACAGCACTGCAAAAAATGATGCATTACATCTGACGATTGCCGCAAACTACGGTGGTCGTTGGGATATTTTGCAAGCCACACGCCGCATGCTGGCCGAACATCCTGAGTTGGCAATTCACCCGGAGCAATTGGATGAGCAACTGCTTTCCAATTATCTTTCGATGCCTTGGGCCCCAGAGCCTGATCTTTTCATCCGGACTGGCGGTGAGCAACGTATTTCAAATTTTTTGATTTGGCAGTTGGCTTACACAGAATTGTTTTTTACCGACTGTTACTGGCCTGACTTTGGCGAAAATGAGTTGCGCCAGGCCTTTGAGTGGTACAGCACGCGCGAGCGACGGTTTGGTCGCACGAGCGCCCAGGTACACGGCTCTACAAAGACATAGACCATGCTCGGACAACGCGTCATCACCGCCGTGGTACTGCTTTGCCTCATGGCTGCGTTGCTGAGCGTTCCATCACATTGGCCTTTCCTGATTTTTTTGTCTTTGACCTGCGGACTCGCGGCGTGGGAGTGGAGTCGTCTGCTTTGGGGACGAGGCACTCAGGTTCCTGTGGTGATAGGTTTGCTTTTGTTTAGTTTGACGATTGTGCAGGCCTGGCTATGGATGCGGTCGGGATCTGATAACCAACGC
>CAIYWO010000347.1 GCA_903929925.1 uncultured beta proteobacterium
CGTAGCGTGTCGGGACTGAAATGCATTAACTCGCCTTTCAGCCCGCCGTACTTATTAAAATCATAAGCGGTGAGCTTGATCACTACTGACTGCCCTAGCTCTAAAAATGCAATTTCAGAGGGCTTCACGTACGCCTCAATCAGCATTTCATCCTGGGTGGGAATAATTTCAAGGATGTTTTGACCTGCTTGAATGACTGCACCGACTGTAGTTGTCTGAATATTTTTTACGATGCCCTTCATCGGTGATCGCATCACCGACCGCTTGAACGCATCTTCACGAGCAAGCATCATTTCACGCGTTTGGGCCAAGTCAGACTCCACACGACTCAACTCATTGCTCGCCTCGGTTAAATAACGATTTGTGCGCTCAGCGATCTGGCCATCCAAATCCGCTTGCTGGCGCTGTAGGCGAAGAAGTTCCACCTCCGAAACCACCCCCTTTTTAACCATCGGAGCCGTCAAGGTTACTTCCCGGGTAATTGCGGCGAGCGATCGCCTTAGCGCTGCCAGCTGTTGTTCAAGTGCTTTTCTTCTGGCTGCGTACGCTTGACGCTCTCGATCTGCAAGGGAGGGCTGCGCATCGAGCTCGTTCGGAAACGTGAGGCTCGTGTCGTAGGCCTCCGCCCGCAGTCGAGTTGCCTGAGCAAGTAAGGCCAGCATTTTTTCTCGTGTCTCACGATAGAGCGCGCCGGAGCGAATATCATCAATGCGCAAGAGAACTTGATCTTTTTCAACCAAGTCTCCCTCGCGCACAAGTAATTCAGACAAGATGCCCGAATCTAAGCTTTGCACGACCTGCTCTCGGCTCGCAGGAATCACGCGTCCTTGACCTCGGGTAATCTCATCCAAGTCGAACAAAGAGGCCCAAGACAGCGCAAGAACGAGCACCAGCGCTGTCGTCCATACTAGCAAACGTAAGACTTTACGTTCTTCAAGTTCACTATCAATCATTCGCTCACCTGCGGCGTAGATTGTGTGCTGCGGGCGCGAGCGATTTCCGCACCACGTGCCAAGCTTTTCATGATGTCGTCGCGAGGTCCGTCTGCCAGACACTTCCCATGCTCGAATACCGCGACACGGTTAACCCAGGTAAGTAGTTGCAGTCGGTGAGTAGCTAAAAGAACTGTCCGTCCGGCTAACCAAGTCTGTAGTACCTCAATAACCCTCGACTCAGTCGCCTGGTCCATGTTGGCTGTAGGCTCATCCATAAATACGTAAACAGGGTTACGCACCATCATCCGTGCTAGCGCGATTAGCTGTCGTTGGCCGCCAGACAGGCCCCCTCCAGATTCACTGAGTGGCATCTCCAACCCCAGCGGGTGGGATTGGACGACATCAAAGAAATCTAGCTTTTTCAATACATCAACAATTTCTTGATCTTGGATGTTTGTGTCAGAAAGGACTAAATTTTCTCGCAATGTTCCTCTAAACAACTGAGGATCCTGCCCAACGTAACCGATGCTGGCACGCAATCGCTTAGGTTCAATTTCAGTCATATCGAAATCGTCGACACGGATTCTTCCGACGGTCGGCCCATAGAGACCAGACATGAGCCGCAGGAATGTACTTTTTCCACTACCGACCTTGCCAAGTAAGGCGATATGGTCCCCGGACTTGAGGTCCATTGAAATACCTTTGATAACCGGTACACGATGGGGGCCTGGGTATGCGAACTCTATAGACTCCGCTTTCAAACAACCGTTAAAACTTTCAAGTTGTACGTATCGTTTACCAGGAATATGGTCGCTTGGCCGCTGCATCAGTCCATCGAGTGTCTCGAGGGCAGAAGCGGCCTGTTGGTAACGAGACGCGAGGGACATAATGCTCCCCAAAGGAGCTACCGCACGACCAGCCAAAATAACGGAAGCAATCAACCCACCAAGGGTTAGTGCATTTGAGGAAATAAGATAAACACCAAACACAACCATGGAAACTGTTCCAAGCTGCTGTGCTGTGGCTGTCAGTCCCATCATGAAGTTCGTGATCGCTCTTGTGTTCTTATAAGAGTCCGCTGCGGCCAGGTTTGCAATTTCCCAACGATTTTGCAAATAGTCCTCAGCATTATGTGCCTTTAAGAGCTCAAGATTGAGTACAGATTCGACCAAGACACTTTGGCGATCGCCGGCTTGCTTCATACCTTGACGCATCGAGCGCATCAAAGGGCGCTGCGCAAGCAAACCTACAACGATCAGAAACGGAACGATTACAGCCGGAATCAGCACAAGTGGTCCGCCAATCAGCCCTATCAAGACTAAAAACAAAAGGATAAAAGGCATATCTGCGACAAGCACTAAGGACGCGGAAGAGAAGAAGTCTCTTAAGGCCTCGAAGTCGCGCATTGAACTTGCAAAAACACCGACAGACTGCGGCCGGTGTTCAAGTTTAATCGCCATAATTTCACGTAGTAAAGTCGCGTTAATTGCGAGATCGGCTTTTTTTCCACCAAGATCAACGAGCCGTGCTTTGACCCAACGCATTAGAAACTCTAAGACAATCGCCAAGGTCGTACCGATTGCGAGCGTCCATAATGAGACAAAGGCTTGTGACG
>CAIYWO010000348.1 GCA_903929925.1 uncultured beta proteobacterium
CTGGGCCCATGGCGGCGGATCCTGCTGATCTGCCCTGGACGAAGCTTGCGAAAACGACACGGACGAGGCCTTTGGGATGCTGACGATCAGAATTAGCACGACTTAAAGAATATTAAAGTTCCCGTTCTAGTGGCCGACGCTCGTGAAGACATCATCGACAATCCTAATAATTCAGTCGTTATTGCCAAACAAATTCCTTTTGCTTGGGTAGCTTTTTATGAGGGTGGACATGCCTTCCTATTCCAGAGCTACAAGAAGCTTTCCGAAACTGTGAATATATTCCTGCAAAAAGACTGATCCGACAGCGTAGGCGGCACAAGGGTCGAACTTGTGCCCACTGTCATCCAATAGGTACCCGACAATCACCGCACGATCGGCGCAATGCTGCTGAACTGGTCCGTCCACAATCTCAACCCCGGTTGATCGTAAGGCTCGTGTCTGAGCAAACGACCTTGATCATCTCGAATTTCGCGATTGATCGAGGGGTACGCCTTTAGATAAGCTTGGTCATGCGTCATGATGAAGTGCAGGTTTCTTCTCACGTTGCGCACCTCATCCAAATTCTGATATTTGTGACGGTGAGACATACCCAACACCTCGGCTTGGGCCTTCACAATAGGGTAAAGATTCAAATAAGCGTTAGTGATGTTAATCGCAATGTGACCATCCGGTTTCAGGTGCTCGCGATAAATCTGAAATGCCTCACGTGTCAACAAGTGGATGGGCACCGATCCGCCTGTAAAAGCATCCAGCACAATCACGTCGTACAACTTTTCTTTGGGCAGCTGCTCCATGCGCAGCCTAGCATCACCTACCAAAATATTTTGCTCACCCGCTTTACAGGTCAATAAGTTGTCAAACCACTCTTGCGCAATCCGGACGGCCGCAGGGTTGATTTCATAGAAGTCATAGGCATCGGCCGGGCGTGCATAGTTGGCCAAGGTGCCAGCACCCAAACCAATCAACGCAACCGAAAGCGACGGTTTTTGACTCATCGCCCACTTTAAAGTCTCGCCGATACCGCTGTCTCGTGCATAATAAGTGGTCGGCACATGACGAAGCTTGTCAGAGAGAAACTGCTGACCATGGGTCACATTACCGCTGAAAAAAACGCGGTCATTGCGCTCGGGCTCCCGAGCAAACCGTCGCTCTTTCACGGCGACCGTGCCATAAAAATTTCGGACTTGGTCGAGTAAAACCTCAGTACGGTCGCCCGTGTGGACGTCACGCCAAGACCATGGGTTTTCCATGACAAACAATAACGCCACCATGACCACTGCCGTCAAAGCACCCACCGCCTGCCGCACATGGCCAATAGATTGCCCCACAGCGCGAAACAAGACATGGCACGCCAATAAGGCGACCAACACTAACACGATAAGCCACTCGTAGTAATCGTCAAAGAATTGGGTGGCCACCAGAGTGACGAACAAGCCCCCGAATGCCCCACCCACCGACATGCAAAGGTAAAACTCGGTCAATCGACGCGTATCCACCGGTCTGCGGCGATACAACTCGCCATGGCACAACATGCACACCACAAACAACAAAGCGTAATGCGACCAACGCACTTCATTGACGCCGTAGTCCCATTGAATACCCAGCCACTCCGGTATGTCGTTCAACCCTGAAGACGCTACCAACAACACCAGCGTGAGAAACGCAAACAACTTGGGTCGGTACCACCGAGGGTGGTCAAACGTCAGAATGAAAGTGACCAAATACAAGCCAAGCGTCGCCACCCAAAGCCCTGGCTCGGGTGCCACATCGTGGCTGATCTGATCGGTGGTCGCAATAAATACCAGTGAAGCCAGGGCCGGCAAAGCCACCCATGATAGGCGCTGGGCCAATGAAGGCTTGCGCGAGCTGGACACTTCCGCGCGCTTGGCTGGCACGCCATCTGCAGCCTCAGAGGGGGCTGCGCCGACGTGCGAATTGTTTTGCCAAGCACCCAACGCCACTGGCAAACAAAGCAAGGTAAACACCCAGAAGCCAGCGGTCCAAAGGCGTCCCATTTCCCGCTGCTCGAGCCAAGGCTCTAGCACATACGGAAAAGACAAAAGGGCCAAGAACGAACCCACATTAGACAAAGCGTACAAACGAAAAACTGATGAGGAGTGCGGCGTGCTGGTGAACCAATGCTGAACCAAAGGCCCGGTGGTCGCCAAACAGAAGTACGGCAAACCCACACTGACCCCCAAAATCAACAACACCTGGGAAACAGGCGAATCGGGTGACTCGGGTCGAAGCTCTGTTCCAGGCAGCACTCTAGACGCCAACAATGCCGCCAGCACCAACAAGACCACATGGATGCGCGCCTGCGTTTTGCGCGAGGACAAGGCAGCCAAAGCATGGGCATACAAATAGCCCAAGCACAACAGGCTTTGAAAAAACAGCATGGCCGTGGTCCAAACTGCTGGGCTGCCACCAAACCATGGAAGGATTTGCTTGCTCAACAGGGGCTGAACCTGAAACAGCAAAAACGCGCTAGTAAAAATCGTCAGCGCAAAGGGCAAGAAACTCCATGGATTGGAAGATTGGCTTGATAGGCGATGGGTCATGATCACGAGTTGGCTGGGGGCTATGAATTATTTTTTTAGCTATGGCCGTCTCAGAACCTCATGCTTGAGGAACCGTCATGTCAGGCGCTCATCGGATCGTAGCAAATTTCAATCACGTTAACGATACATGCTTGAACAATTCAAAGGCATGTTTGGTGGGCGGTACAAGGTTCGAACTTGTGACCCCTGCCGTGTGAAGGCAGTGCTCTACCACTGAGCTAACCGCCCAATCTGAGGCGCGCATCGTGCGGCTAGATTGGAGTCTTGGAGTTAATCCAAGGGGCAAATTATACACACTCAACAAAGAGAACCTCTAACTTAGCCATCTCCAGTTCGGTCAGTACAAGAAAGAACACGCCCGCTGCGCGTACCCTTTGATTCAATCGAAGACTAATCACGGCCGCTCTTGGTCGACCTTACGAATTCTCTCTTGTCGACTGCCTTTGCGCAGGGCACAGAGAAATTAAAAAAACTGCGATAAGTATTGGCACCACCACCCAGTTCAATGCTTGACCTGGAGCAACCCCCTCGGTGACGACTGGTTTTAGATGGCCTTCGAGAGCCCGCAGAGGCGGCTCAAGGATAAAAATAAGAAGCACAAGCGGCACGAGTCCTCGGTAACGCAACAAAAGTACCCATAGCAGTAACGCCAACAACAGCTGGATAGCGCCCCATTGCCCGAATATTGCAACAATATTTGCGCCACCAGCAACCGATAGGTCTATGGTCGCAATACTTTGTGCGCCACCATCGGGAGCAAGCATATGTATAAGACTGCGCACTGTGATCAGGCACAGGTATAACACTGCGAACCACCAAGCTAAGGCTGGGCCGCTTGAGATAGATGGATTGACAGGAAACAATGCGGTCAGATCAGGTCGCCAGACTTTGGGCAGCATATTTTTCACAAGAACCCCAACGGTTTAGGTGCTA
>CAIYWO010000349.1 GCA_903929925.1 uncultured beta proteobacterium
AATGTTCACGAAATCGTCGATCGACTAATCATCCATCGCCTTGGTCGTGAGAACAAGGTACTTTCTGCGCTAAAGGCCAATAGCCGACCACTTTCTCTCGAAGAACTCGTCAAACACGCGTATTCGGATACTGATCAGCGTCTGCATAAAGTAGCGATGCGCTCACTTCAAGCGCATCTTGATAAACTACTGACAGAGGGGCGTGCACAACACCGAAATGGTGAATGGAGCCTCAGTCAATAGAAAGTTTCGCAGGAAATATCATGGATCGCCGCAGCTTTATTTTTCATACCGCCTTGACAACAGGGGCGGCGACCTTGCCGGCGTCTTTATTTGCGCAACCAGCACCAACAGTCTTTCGCTGGGTACCCGCGAATGATCTATCCATTCTTGACCCAACCTACACAACGGCCGCGGTCACAGCTACCCATGCGTTATTAGTCTTCGATACGTTATACGGACTCGACGATCAGTACCAGCCTCAGCCTCAAATGGTCGAAAGACAGCAAATCGATCAAGAGGGCTTACGGTGGACCTTGCATTTACGAGAGGGTTTGAAATTTCACGATGGCTCTGTAGTTCGTGCGCAAGATGTCGTTGCAAGTATCAAGCGCTTTGGGGCCAGAAATCTTCTGGGTCAAACACTCTTTTCCTGTGTCAGTACGCTTAGCGTCACGTCAGAAAGCTCGATCGAGTTCAAGTTGACGCGCCCGTTTTCGCTGTTGAGCTACACCCTCGCCTCCTCCGCCGCATCAATCATGCCGGAACGCTTGGCTAACACGCCCGACAATATTGCGATCAAAGAAGTCATTGGAAGTGGTCCCTTCCGATTTGTAGCGAACAAATGGGTATCGGGCTCGCACGTTGTGTATCAAAAGTCAGCGGCTTATCTGCCACGCGCATCTGGACACGCAAGTAATACGGCTGGTCCCAAAATCGCGCACGTCGATGAGGTGCGTTGGCAAATTATCCCAGACCGCGCAACGGCGGTCGCTGCATTGCAGAATAACGAAGTCGATGGGATCGAGATCATCGATAACGAATTTATTCCAACTCTGCGTAAAAACAAGCAGATCGAGTTAGTCAAAGCGCCTCTGCCTTCCATTTTTATTCTCAGATTCAACCATCTGCACGCGCCCTTCGACAACCCGGCTATGCGTCGTGCGATTTTGTCGGTCATCAATCAGACCGATTACATGATGGCAGCCAATGGAGCAGACTTTCCAGAATATTGGAATGATAAATGTGGCGTCTTTGCCCCCGGCACGCCGATGGCGTCGACTGCGGGAATGGAAAAACTAACAAGCAAACGCGACATAGCTCGCGCTCGCAAAGCAATCAAAGACTCTGGTTATGCCGGACAAACGATCGTGATTTTGGATCCAGTTGATACCGCGCCATATCACGCCTGCGCACTCGTAACCGAAGACTTATTCAAACAGTTAGGTTTAAAAACAGAATTGCGCGCAATGAATTGGGGAAGCTATCTTCAACGGCGCAATAATCAGAACAGCCCTTCCGAAGGCGGATGGAACATCGGATTTACGGCACTAGTCGGCACAAGCAATCTCGACCCAACGAGCAATCCCGCCATACGAGGCACAGGTAAGCAAGGCTGGTTTGGGTGGCCAACTAACGCAACACTAGAGCAACTCAGGCAAGACTGGTTGTTTGCCCCCACACAACAGCAACGCCAAGCCATTTGTCGAGAGATACAAACGCAAGTGCTAGAGCATGTTCCCTACATCCCTCTTGGCGCCGTCTATAACCTCAGCGCCCTCAGAAAAAGCTGGAAAGACTTTCAGCCTCAGGGGCCTGCATTTTTTACACTGCGGCGCGCTTAAGCAGCAAAGAAGCGCCCACGCAGCTTGCCTAGCCAGGTGTCGAGATCATCGATATAGGTAAAGACTGCAGGGATCACCAGCAAGCTCAGCAGTGTCGATGTCATCAGCCCACCAATGACGGCGATCGACATGGGTGCGCGAAAACTTGGATCCGAGCCCCATCCAAGAGCAATAGGCAGCATACCAGCCGTCATCGCAATTGTTGTCATGACGATGGGGCGCGCACGCTTGTGACAGGCATCAATCAGGGCAGCATTGCGCTCAAACCCTTGCCTGCGCGCTGTAATTGCATACTCCACCAACAGAATCGAATTCTTGGTGACAACCCCCATGAGCATCAACAAGCCAATGAGCGACGGCATAGAGAAGCTCATCCCTGTCACCAACAGCGCCACAAAAGCACCACCAATTGACAATGGCAGAGCGCCCAGAATAGTGATCGGCTGCAAGAAGTCATGAAACAACAGCACCAGAATCATGTAGATACAAAGAAGCCCAATCGCCATCGCCAGACCAAAGCTGGCAAATAACGCTTGCATCTCTTTGGTGTCGCCCAATTCAGCCCGGGTCACGCCTGCAGGCAGATTCATTAAGCTGGGAAGTGCCATCGCGTCTGCGAAGACTTCACCCAAGGGTCGCCCACCCAACTCGACATCGAGCACCACGTTTCGACTGCGATTTAAACGATCAATTTGAGCTGGGCCGCTATCCATTGAAAAAGTCACCACATTACCCAACAACGTCGGGCCATAGCGACCAGGCACGGTCAACCGTTCTAGAGCAGCTACATCTGCACGCACGGAATCTGGAAGCTTGACGCGTATGGGGATCTGCCTTTCAGAGAGATTCAGTTTGGCCAAACCAATGTCGTAATCACCGCTTGTCGCAACGCGCAAGGTCTCGGCAATACTCTGCGCTGTCACACCTAGATCAGCTGCCCGCGCAAAGTTTGGGCGCACAATCAATTCAGGTCGCACGAGACTGGCAGAGGAAGTCACTGAACCAATGCCCTTAAGTGTTCGAAGCTCACGCTCGGCAGCCTGCGCTGCTTTGTTCAAAGCGTAGGCGTCCTCACTTTGCAAAACAATCTGCATTTTGTTGCCCACATCCTGCGGGCCAACGGTGATACGAACGCCAGGTTCGCGATCAAGCAGTTTACGAATATCCCCTTCGATTTCTTGTTGATTTTTCTTGCGGTCTGACCGATGGGTCAACTGCACAGTAAGCGTTGCCTTACGCACCTCTGCGGCAGAACCTCTCGCAAAAGCATCGCCAGACACGCCTCCACCTACAGAACTGAACACACGCACGACGTCAGGCATCGTCTCGAGCTTCTGGCGAACACGCTCTGCCGCACGTAATGTATCCTCGAGCGTACTGCC
>CAIYWO010000350.1 GCA_903929925.1 uncultured beta proteobacterium
GGAGCAGGCCGAGCGTGGCGGACTGAATCCCAAGATGTTCAATAGCTTTCTTGATGGGTCAAAGCCATCAATCGAGAGCACTGCTGTATCAAATGCGACGGGTTTAGGTGTACCTTCAAATGGTTTGCTCTACCCACCCGCGAGTGTCGAAGATATTCCTTATGTCACGCGTCCCATCAGCGAAGGTGGTGTGCTTGAGCGCAAAGGGATGGTCGAGGTGATCTCGAGTCTTGAGAAAGATGGGCGTGTCATTCCTTACGACATTCGGATGGGTGTGTGGGTCACGGTCGAGGCCGAAACCGATTACATCAAAAACTGTTTCGAGGAATACAAAGCGCATACTGATCCGAGCGGACGCTATTTCACGCTGTACAAGCGTTGGCATTTGATTGGACTAGAGGTCGGCATGAGTGTGGCAAGTGTCGCCTTGCGGGGCGAGGCGACAGGCGTTGCGACGGGTTGGAATGCCGATGTAGTCGCCACAGCTAAGAGAGACTTAAAGGTTGGCGAGATGCTGGATGGCGAGGGTGGCTACACGGTCTGGGGCAAGTTGTTGCCCGCGGCCACATCCAAGCGCATGGGTGGCTTGCCGTTAGGCATGGCACACAGCGTCAAGGTGATCCGCCCAGTGGCTAAGGGCCAGAGCCTCTGCTGGGATGACGTCCAGATGGACCCCAACACAGCGGCCTTTAAGATCCGCCGGGAGATGGAGTCTGCTTATAGTTTTTAACGCGCTATCGATAGCCGTCGGGTAATAAATTCTAGTATCCGATAGCATTTAACAATATCCGTCATAAAAACATACAATTGGTGCAGTGCAACCTTGTTCGATTAGAATTTAACTACTGAATTTAGTAATTAAATTGTTTTTATTAATCGTTCTAAAGGAAGCATGATGTCACTAATCAACACCCAAGTACAGCCGTTCAAAGCCCAAGCCTTTCATAACGGCAAATTTATCGAAGTCACCGAAGCCAGCCTCAAAGGTAAGTGGTCGGTTCTGATTTTCATGCCAGCCGCCTTCACATTCAATTGCCCCACCGAAATTGAGGACGCAGCAGAAAATTACGCCGAATTCCAGAAAGCGGGTGCCGAGGTCTACATCATTACGACCGACACACACTTCTCGCACAAAGTTTGGCATGAAACATCGCCAGCTGTTGGCAAGGCAAAGTTTCCCTTGGTCGGTGACCCAACACACGCGTTGACCAACGCATTTGGCGTGCACATCCCTGAGGAAGGCTTGGCATTGCGCGGTACGTTCATCATCAACCCAGAGCTGATGATCAAGACGATGGAAGTGCACTCCAATGAAATCGCTCGCGATGTCAAAGAAACAGTGCGCAAGCTCAAGGCTGCTCAGTACACAGCTGCTCACCCAGGCCAAGTGTGCCCAGCTAAGTGGAACGAAGGCGCTAAGACACTGACTCCTTCGTTGGATTTGGTTGGCAAGATCTAAGTTTAAGTTTTGCTTCAACGCCCTGTTTCGTGCAGGGCTTTGAGGTTAAGGCAGATGCGGTTTCCTCTCCGTCGTGTGCCTTACCCTCAAACGAGATTCCCTTTTTGACTTTGTATTGACCGATGCTCCTTTGAGCCATCGTTGGGGTAGTTCGCCCCTTTACCGGAGAACAGCATGCTTGACGACACCTTGAAATCACAATTGCAGACATATCTCGGAATGCTGCGCCACCCGATCCGCCTGATCGCGTCCTTGGATGACAGCGAGACGGGCGTCGAAATGCGGCA
>CAIYWO010000351.1 GCA_903929925.1 uncultured beta proteobacterium
GTTTCTGCACGAGCGCGTGCAGAAACCAACGCGCCGCGCGCAAAATACGCCGTTGTTTGACCGAGGTGACGCTTGCCGAGGCCCCGCCGAAGCTGGCGGAGGTGCGCTGTCGGACTTCCGCAAACACCAGCACCGAGCCGTCACGTACGACCAAGTCCAGCTCGCCTGCGGGACAGTGCAGCTGCCGGCCGAGCACCACACATCCGGCACGCTGCAGATGACGTTGCGCAAGGGCTTCGTAGGTATCGCCGCGCTGCTGTAGCGGCGAGCGGTTTAAAGAGGGGAGGTTCTTATCGGTTTGTGGAGGTCGGGAGGAGAGCCTCGTTCGGTCGGCGCGCATGCGCGTGGCGATCGCTTTCTTTTGCGCGAGCTCCGCTTGCAAAAAGAGAGCTGTGTAGTCAGGAGAAGTCATGTGCCGTGACGAGGGGAGATAAGCCGACTACACTGCCACAATTCGGATTCGACCCCCTTCGCCATGACAGAAAATGTCCTACCGCAAGAGCGCCCAGACGCCTGGCACAGGCTTGGTCAGAAAGTCGACGCACAACAATGGCCTACCCACACCTTGTACGTGGTGGCTACGCCGATTGGAAACTTAGGCGACTTATCCCTGCGGGGGTGGCATGCCTTGCAATTGGCCGATGTCATCGCCGCAGAGGACACGCGTGCCACGCGTACTCTGCTGGATGCTTGGGGATTAGATACGCCGACCATGTCTGCCCACCGTCACAATGAGGCGGGCGCAGCAGCCGATATTGTCCGAAGACTGCAGTCTGGGCAGCGCGTTGCCTTGGTGTCGGACGCTGGGTCGCCCGCGGTCAGCGACCCGGGCGGACTGGTGGTTCAAGCTGTGCGCTCGGCAGGCCTGCGCGTGATCCCGTTGCCAGGTGCGAGTGCAGTGATCACGGCACTCATGGCGACTGGGGTGACGACAGATGCCTCTCCTGGTTTTGCTTTCGCCGGCTTTGCGCCCACCAAATCCATGGCGCGTCAGCGCTGGTTTCGCTATTGGACGCAGCTGGCCACGGCGGTGGTGTTTTACGAGGCGCCACACCGTATCGCTGCAAGTTTGAAAGATTTGCTGTCGGTGCTAGGACCCGATCGGCAGGTGAGTTTGGCACGCGAATTGACCAAGCGCTTTGAGGAAGTCGCCTGTGTCACCTTAGCGGATGCACAGCAATGGCTACAAGCTGATACGCATCGCGAGCAAGGAGAATATGTGGTCATCATCCATCCTGCACAAGCGGAGCTTGATCTTGAAGCGGCGGAGCAAGTGGATGCTGGGGTAGACGCCTGGCTAGATGCATTACTGGAAGTATTGTCGGTCAGGGATGCCGCCCGAGTCGCGGCCAAAGCGACGGGCCAGTCCCGCGACACGCTATACGCAAGAGCCTTGGCACGTAAGGGTAGTTAACCGACTCGGTTGCATACGGGCTATGGCCCCGTGACTCGTGGTGCGACACCAAGCGCATTCTCGAGGGGTGCGGCTGCTTGTGTGGCAGCCTCTGTGCTGGGAAAAGGGCCCACGCGTACGCGATGCAGGTTGCCCGCACCCAATTCGACGTTCACCGACACACCCGCTTGATTGGGCACTTGTGCTGCGGCGCGGGCAGCAATCGCCTGCGCGCGCGCCGGATCGCTAAAAGCGCCCAGTTGCAGGTATACGGATCCGGCAGCGGCCGGTGTTGCACTGGCCGGTGGTGCGGCAACGAGTGGAAGCGTTGCAACGGCGGGGGCTGCTGGGGCATTGCTCTGCGTGACTGGTGTGGTGGGCGGCAGCGGTGACGGTGGTGGCAGCGAGGTTGGCGTGGTCGTTGCTGAGGAGATTGGCCTGGCTGGGGGTGCGTTGCTAGCCAGCGCTGTGCCGTTAGCGATCTGTTCCGGCATGATGCGTTCGACGATGACGTCAGCGCTTCCGGGCGAGAGCACGCCGAGCTTGTGGGCTGCAACGTACGACAAATCAATCACGCGTCCGCCTAAAAAAGGACCGCGGTCGTTGATACGCAGCACAACGGTCTTGCCCGTTGTGACTCTGGTGACGCGCACATAGCTTGGAATGGGCAATGTTGGGTGGGCCGCGGTCATGCCATACATGTCGTAGCGTTCACCGTTAGAGGTGGGTTTGCCATGATATTTTTTCCCGTACCAAGAGGCAGGTCCCTGGGCACGATAAGGCTGCCCTGAGGTGTCCGGCACGTAGCGCTGACCAAAGACGCTGTAGGGATTATTTGGTCCACGCGCCAGGGGTTCGATGCGTGGCACGGCATCCGGGACTGCATCTAGGTTTGCGGGGGGATTGGCCTCGGGGCCATCATCCATGTAATAGGCCCCACCCCGACGACCGGCTCCTGAGCAGGCCGCGAGCAGCGTGCATACAAGCGCAACGATGAGGAGGCGGGCAAGGGGCGAGCCTGTCGGTCTCATTAGGAAAGTGTAGGTTGGTCGCGATGACGCACGAGCACGGGGCTGTGATCTGTGAAGCGTTTGCCGAGCGTTTCAACCAAGTATACCGAGCGATGTTTACCACCGGTACAGCCAATCGCAACGGTCAGGTAGCTGCGGGTGTCTTCGGTGTAGCGTGGCAGCCATTTGCGAATAAAAGCTTCAATGTCGCTAGCCATTTGACCCACATCATCAAAGCCGGCCAGCCAGTCGGCCACGGGCTGATCTTTGCCCGTTAGTGGCCGTAAAACGGGGTCGTAGTGTGGATTGGGCAGGCAGCGCACATCGAAGACCATGTCAGCATCGCTGGGCACCCCTTTTTTGAAGGCAAACGATTCGAACGTTAGTAGCAGCGGCTTACGATCTGCCTGCACGAGGTCTCGAATCCAGGTGCGCAATTGACCTGGTGTGAGGCCTGAGGTGTCGATCACGTGGCCCAGATTGCGAAGTGGCGCGAGTTGATCCCGCTCTTGGGCGATGCACTGTTCCAGCGAGGCGGCGACGCCTTTGCGAGCAAGTCGGTCTGAAAGAGGGTGACGTCTGCGCGATTCAGAGTAGCGTTGAATTAACGTTTGATCATCTGCATCCAGAAACACAACGCGCAGTTGGGTTCCCATAGCGGATAGCGCGGTAATGATGTCGGGTAACTCATTGAGCTCACCGGGCGACCGTACGTCGATTGAAATCGCAACTCGACCCGTTGGGTCGCCGCGCATGGAGCCGATAAATTCGTGCAAAAACCGTACCGGCAGGTTGTCGACACACGTGTAGCCTGCATCTTCAAGCAAACGCAAGGCAACGGATTTGCCTGAGCCGGAGATCCCCGTGAGCAAGACGACGTTTAATTGCGGCATGTTAAGGCTGTCCTCGGGCAATGGCCTCAGCCTGCCTTTGCATGAACTCGGCGAGAGTGTCGATACCGCGCAGCTTGAGAATCGTATTGCGTACAGCAGCTTCAACTAACACGGCCAAGTTGCGTCCTGCGGCCACTTGCAACATGACTTTGCGGATCGGACAGCCGAGCATATCTTGCGTCATGTCTTGAAGGGGAAGTCGTTCAAATTTGTCCTGAGCAGTTGCCCGCACAAGATGCACGATTAGTTTTAATTTCATTTTGCGGCGCACGGAGGTTTCGCCAAAAATGGTGCGAATATTTAACAAGCCCAAACCCCGCACTTCAAGCATATTGCGCAACAGCTCGGGGCAATGCCCTTCTACAACGTGAGGAGCTGTGCGTGAGAGGTCCACCGCATCATCGGCGACAAGGCCGTGACCGCGTGAAATAAGCTCCAGTGCGAGTTCGCTCTTGCCCAGCCCTGACTCGCCCGTAATCAGTACGCCAACCCCGAGTACATCCATGAACACGCCATGCACGGTTGTGACCGGCGCCAAACGTCTGCTGAGGTAGATGCGTAGCAAATCGATGAGTTCAGCCGCGGGGACGGGGGTCGTGAGAAGAGGGATGTGATTGCGTTCACAGCCGTCGATTAAGTCGTCCGTGGGCGGCAAGCCATCAGCAATGAGAATCGCAGGGACACCGCCCGCCAAGAGTTCATCAAGGTGATGAATACGTCGCTTAGACTCAAAGCGAGTGTAGTAGTCCATCTCCTGCGTACCGAACACCTGAATCCGTGAGGGGTGGATCAGGTTTAAGTGGCCGATCAGATCGGCTGCGGCCATGCCGTTGTCCGGGATGAGGCGATCGGCCGCAGTTTTCCCGGCAACCCAAGTGAAGGGAATGTCTTCGGTATTGTCGTGAACCAGGTCCTGCACCGTCAGCATGGTGACTCCGTAAATGGAAAAGGTGGGTCTGCCCGCAAAAAAACTAACGTATGTCTTCCGTCAATAAGGCGTGCACGACCGCTGGGTCGGCTTCTATCGCTAAATGTGATCTGAGCGCTTCGTTAGAAAACAGGCGAGCCACTTCGGCAAGTATATCGAGATGTTGTTGCGTTGAGGCTTCTGGCGTGAGCAGAATCAACAGCTGGCCGACGGGTTGTCTGTCCGGCGCGTCAAATGGGATAGGTTTTGCGAGCCGAATAAAAGCGGCAACACCTGTCTTGAGGCCTTTGACGCGACCATGCGGGACGGCGATTCCCGAGCCCAATCCCGTTGAGCCCAAGCGCTCGCGAGCGAACAGACTTTCGTAGACGGCTGCCCGCTCGACCCCTTGATTGTTCTCGAGTAAGAGGCTCGCTTGTTCAAATACCCGCTTCTTGCTCGTTGCGGGCAAGTCGAGCACAACATTGCTTAGGGGCAAAAGGCGAGACAGGTGTTTCATGCCACGAATTATAGGTTGGCCCCAAGCCTACCGGTTTTATCCCCTTGTTCGCTAATGGTGATGTCATACAAAAAACAACGCCCACCAAATACTTGGCAGGCGTGGCGTTTGATGCAGGTTTGCTGTAAGCGGTTATGCCGCCTCGAAAACCTGTCGTTTGGCAGCTAGATGATGGTGCTCTTGTGTGCGCGCTTTGTACTGGAGGACTTTGCGGTCGACTTTATCGATCAGCAAGTCTATCGAGGCATAAAGATTTTGTTCCGACGCTTCGCAGTGGATATCTTTGCCGCGAACATGTAACGTTATTTCTGCGTGGTGTTTGAGTGGTTCGACCGACAGCATGACTTGCGTGCCGATAACGTGATCAAAATGCCGCAGAACACGGGCCATTTTGGTTTGGATGTATTCCCGGATGGCTGGGGTGACGTCAAGATGGTGA
>CAIYWO010000352.1 GCA_903929925.1 uncultured beta proteobacterium
AAGGGAATATCGCCACTGCAGCGTTCTTGCGCAAGCGAGCAACGATCCTTAAATGCACAGCCCTTGATCTCACCGATTAAAGAGGGCACTACGCCTGGAATCGTTCCTAGCTTGCCGCCGGGCATTGTCCGTCCCGGAATCGGAATGCAGCTGATCAGCCCCCGTGTGTAAGGATGTTTGGGAGCAGCGAAAATGTCTTTTGTAAAACCTTCTTCCACAATCTGTCCTGCATACATCACCGCGACACGCGTTGCGATACGAGCAACAACACCTAGGTCGTGCGTGATAAGCACCATCGCAATGCCTAGTTCGGCTTGTAAATCAGCCAACAAACGCAGGATTTGCGCTTGAATCGTGACATCCAGAGCGGTGCTTGGTTCGTCGGCGATTAAGAGCTCAGGGCCACACATCAGTGCCATGGCAATCATCACACGTTGACGCAAACCACCGGAGAGTTGATGCGGATATTGCCCAAGGCGTTCTGCCGCAGAGGCGATACCCACTTTTTCGAGCAGCGCGACAGCGCGTGCACGCGCCTCTTCGGCCGAAGCATGCTTGTGATGACGATAGTGCTCTGTGAGTTGGTCGCCAATGGTGTAGGCGGGGTTCAGAGCCGTCATGGGCTCCTGGAAAATCATCGCCATCCGATTGCCGCGCAAATCGTTGATTCGGCGTTTATCCGCACGGGCGATATCTTCGCCCAAAAAATTGAATACACGGCTGCTGCGCGTAGCGGTCTTAGGGAGCAGACCCATCATCGATAGTGAGGTGATGGACTTACCGCAACCAGATTCGCCCACGATGCAAAGCGTTTCGCCGCGCTTAACTTGCAGGGAAATATCACGCACGACATGCAACACGCCGCGTGGTGTCTTGATATCGACGGTCAGACCCTGGACGTCCAGGACGATTTCGTTTGAGTCGATGGTCATGCTCGCTCACCCGGAGTCAATACTTGATGCAAACCGTCACCTGCTAAGTTGATCGCAAAAATCAACACAGCAAGTGCAGTGCCGGGAATCGCAATTAACCAAAAAGAGAAGAACATGTAGGACTTAGCTTCCGAAATCATCAAGCCCCACGAGGGCAGCGGAGGCTGTACGCCTAGTCCGAGAAACGAGAGCGCGGCCTCTAGCAAGATTGCGCTGGCCGCTTCGAGCGTTGCGATCACGATCAGATGGGGCATGACGTTTGGCAGCACCTCGGTGAGCATAATCCGTAGGGTCGAGGCTCCCGCGGATTGCGCGGCTGACACGTATTCCATAGAGCGCACTTGTTGCGTTGCACTGCGCATCACAACGGCGAAGCGATCCCACTTTAGCAAGCCGAGCACCATGATGACGATCCACAGTGAGCTGCCGACTAAAGCGACCGTTGCCAGTGCAACCAGAATGACAGGCATCGATAAGCGAGTCGTCACAAAGAAGGACACCATCATGTCAATCTTGCCGCCGAAGTAACCCGCAAGCATTCCCATCGTCGTACCGATAAGCCCAGAGATGATGGCAACACTAATGCCGATCAATAGAGAGATACGTGCCCCGTAAATCAGGCGAGACAGATAATCTCGGCCGAGTTGATCTGTGCCCAGAGGGTGTGTCCACGTTCCATTTTCGTACCAGAACGGGGGAACTGTTCTGTTAGTCAGATCTTGGACGTAGGGATCGTGTGGTGAGATCCAGGGCGCAAGCAAGGCGCACGCAACGATAAAAATGAGGAGCCCGCAACCAAATACCAACGCTTTGTTGTTCAACATGTCAGGCCACCCGGATGCGTGGGTCAAGCCAAGCATTGGCGATATCAGACGCCAGCGTCAACAAGATATAGATGACTGAAAGCAAGAGCACAATCACTTGCGTCACTGGAAAATCTTTGTGTGTAATGCTTTGATACGCAAGGTAGCCTAAACCGTCTAGCGCAAAAATCGTTTCGATCACGATCGAGCCACCCAGCAGAAAGCCTAATTGAACTGCCGCGAGCGCGACGACGGGAACGATCGCATTACGCAGAGCGTGTTTGAAGACGACTGTAGTTGTTGGCAAACCCTTTGCCCGTGCTGTGCGAATGTAGTCTGCGCTCAATACTTCAATCATGCCTGCGCGAATTAAGCGCATAAAGGCAGGCGCAGCGTAATAGCCAAGCGTGATTGCGGGCATCACAAAGTGTTGCCAAGTCTCGCTGCCCGAAACAGGCAAGAGCCGCCAGGAAATTGAAAACAGCATAATCAGGATCAGCGCGAAAAAGAAGTTCGGCATGGCCTGACCAACGACTGCGACGGCCAAGCACAAGCGATCAATCCAGCTGTTTTTGTAGATAGCCGCGAGCACGCCCAAGGGTACCGAGATCATTAACGCAAATGCAAGCGCGTACAAGGCCAGCAGCATTGTTGTTTGGAGCTTGCTCAGGATCAGAGGACCCACATCCGTTTTGAAATAAATCGACGTCCCTAAGTCTCCGCTGATCAGCTTTAGGACCCAATGCCAGAACTGGACGATGATGGGCTGATCAAAGCCATAGGTCTTTCGGACCATGTCGATATCAGCCTGACGCGCACCTTCCCCGGCGATCGCTAAAGCAGGATCGCCAGAGAGATATAACAGCATGTACGCGATGATCGAAACCGTCAGCGCGACTAGGACGGCGAGTCCTAGTCGTTTAGAGATGTATCCCAGCATGGAGTGCTACCTATTTCCAGCTCATTTCCCAGAAACGCACGAGTTCATCGTGGTAGGGTTTGAATTTAACTTCTTTGCTGGCGACGTAATAGACAGGTAACGACCAGAGCGGTAGGGCGTAGGCTTGGTCAGCGATGATACTCAGCGCTTGTTTGTAATAGGCCTGTCGATCTTTAAGCTCAACAGCGTTATCACCCTTGTTAAGCAGTTCGATCACTTTCGGGTCGCGACTGACGTCGTCACTACCGCCACCGAAGTAGACGGGTGTGGACGCTGACAAGTCGTTCACGAGGTTTGAACCCCAGGTCTGATGCGTCAGGGCTGTCTTGTTCGCACGGGCCAGGTCACGCATGGCTGCGTATTGCATGAAGCCAAGGTTGGCTTTGATGCCGACAGCTTGCAAATAGTTGATCATCGCTTCTGTTTGCGGTCTTTCGCGATAAGCATTGATGCTAACCGTGAATCCATTAGGTAAACCGGCTTCAGCAAGCAATTTTTTAGATAGCGCAGGATCGTAGTTGTATTGCGTAATCCCTTCGCTTGTGCAGCCAACTTGCGAGGGCGTGCAAATCGAGTTGATGATTTCGCCACCACCTACGATGTTCTTCAAAATAGCTTGGCGATCGATCGCGTGCGCGATGGCTTTGCGTACGCGAATGTCTTTGAGCTCTGGTGCAGGCGTGCCATCACGCGTGTTCATCTGCAAAAAGACGATGCGCATGGTGTTGCCGCTTTCAACCTGAAGATGCGGAACACCCTTGAGCTTCTCGGCCTGGTCTTTGGGCACGTGCATGATGAAATCTTCACCGCCCGACATTACTTCAGCCATCTGTGTTTGACGGTCAGGAATAAAGCGAATACGGACTTTGCCAATCGTGGGCTGAGTCTTAGGCGACTCCTTGAAGTAGTCTTTGTTCAGTTCCATCGTCACCGACTTGCCCGGTATGTGTTCGATGATCTTGTATGGACCAGAGCCCACTGGTTTCAAGTTCATCCCAGTTGGACCGACTTCTTTGTAGTATTTCGCTGGGTGAATGGCCAGTGTCGTCGCGAGGTAATCAATCGCGGCTGGAAAGGGCTCTTTACTGATGATGCGAACTTTGAATTTATCCAGCTTTTCGACCCGCTGAATCCAGCGAACGTTTTGTTGTGTTGTGGCCTTGTTGGCTGGGTCTGAAACGTAGTTCAGCGTATAGACGACGGAGTCTGCATCAAACTCTTCGCCGTTATGAAACTTGATGCCTTCGCGGAGTTCAAACTCGAGCGTACGGTCATCGATTTGTTTCCAGCTTTTTGCAAGCTGGCCTTTGTACTCGTTTGTATTTGGATCGCGATACACCAGGGTATCCCAAACGTTCGCCGCAATAATGACGCCGATCCGGACGTTGTTGAAGTAGGGGTCGATGTTTTCTGGCGTTTGGTCGTAAGCCATACCCAGGGTATTGGTTTTCTTACCCGCCAACACCGGTTGAACCAAGGCCATGCACAATCCTAGTGCACAGGCAACGAGACCGGCTCGCAGGGGTTTGTTGGCCGCAGGTTGTTTGGAAGCAGTGCGTACTGTAGTCATAACGTTCCTCGATCTGGGTTCACTACCAATAAAGATTCATTTAACAGTCTATTGAGTATTCAGGCAACTGTATACCTTAAGCAAGAGCTGTGCCAAACTTCTATGATTAGGTTATCTTTGCTCTATTGTCGCGGATGATCCAGACCGCTTTCCTAACAATTACTACAAGGCGTTATATGCAGAACCCAGCACTTGACCAGGCAGTACAGTTTGCGATCGACCATGAAAGCAAGTGGGATCGCGATTGCACAAGCGACAATTGGGGTGTGCATCACGGGGATCCAGCGCCTTACAACAAGTTATATGGCCCCGTGCACTCGCGCGGCCCAAACTCTGGCACGATCCTGTTGCGAGGGAAAACCCTTACGTCTTGGGGCGAGCCAAAACGTGCGGACGTGACTTTCAGTGTGGCCAAAACGTATCTGGCGCTATTGGCTGGTGTTGCTGTTGATCGCGGCTTGATCACTGACGTCAACGAGCCAATCGGCAAAAAGCTGAAGGGAATCGGTTTTGACTCCGGTAACAATGCATTGGTGACCTGGGCGCAGATGCTGCAGCAGACAAGCGAGTGGGAAGGTACCTTGTTCGGTTTGCCCGACCAGGTCGACCGCTACCGCGCCGTCACATTCGCAAAGGCTCCCGACGGTGTGAAGGGCGATGCACGTCCTTTGCAAAAAGCAGGAACCTACTGGGAATACAACGACGTTCGTATTAATCAGTTGTCTTTGGCGCTATTACACCTGTTCCAACGTCCGTTGCCAGATGTGTTTCGTGAGGCAATCATGCGCCCTGTCGGCGCGAGCGAAGACTGGAAGTGGGTTGGCTACGACAATGCTTGGGTTGAGATCGCTGGGCAGCGCGTGCAGTCGGTTCCGGGCGGTACGCACTGGGGCGGCGGCATGTCGGTGAGCGCTGAAGATCAGGCGCTTGTTGGTCAGATGATGCTCGACAACGGAATGGCCCGCGGCAAACGCGTCTTGTCCGAAGAATGGATCAAGCGGATGCAGGTGCCCTGCGCACTAGCTCCCTTTTATGGGTATCTGGTTTGGCTCAATGCCGATCAAAAAGTGTTTCCTAGCGTTCCCGCCTCGAGCTATTTTGCAGTGGGTGCCGGCAGCTCGTTTACCTGGATTGAGCCTGAACTAGACATGGTTGTGATCATCCGCTGGTTGGATTCAGCGCACGCCGATGCAGTGTTCGGTAAAATCTATCAAGCAGTTAAGGCTCTGGCCTAAATCAATGCATTTAAGGACTCCTATGCACACATTTGCACGCACAGCTGCTTCGGCAGCGTTGGCCGTCGCACTCGCGACCGGTACGTTGCTCGTCAGCACAACCCTGGTCGCACCGGCCTTTGCGCAGTCAACGCCTCAGTCGTCGACCTTAACGCAGCCGCAACTCGAGTCCCTCGTGTCGTCGATTGCGCTGTATCCCGACTCGCTGCTCTCGCAAATGTTGATGGCCTCAACCTATCCGCTTGAAGTCGCCGAGGCATCGAATTGGTTACGCAATAACTCGCACCTAACGGGCGCGGCCTTGCAAGATGCTCTCAAGCCTCAGACCTGGGATAACAGCGTGAAATCGCTGGTGACGTTCCCTGACGCACTGAATTTGATGGGCAACCAGTTGGGCTGGACACAAAAACTGGGTGATGCCTACTTGGCGCAACCCAAGGATCTGATGCAAGCAGTGCAGGCATTGCGCGCAAAGGCAAAGCGGGCGGGTAACTTAGACTCGAACTCGCAAGTGACTGTGTCGAGTGATCCGCAATCCAACATTATCATCGTGCCTTCTAACCCCCAGGTTGTGTACGTGCCAACGTACAACCCCATGATGGTTTACGGTGCTTGGCCCTATGCGGCCTATCCACCTTATCCCATGTACAACCCTGGATGGGGTTTGATGAGTTTTGGTGTTGGCATGGCGGTCGGTGCTGCCTTGTGGTCTACCCCGCATTGGGGCTCGGGATCGATCACGATCAACAACAACAATTTTAATAATTTCAATAATCGCTTTAACTCGGTCGCTAATCAGCGGTCGAACTTTGTGGGTGACGCAAACACCTGGGCGCATAATCCAGCTCACCGTGACGGCGTACCCTATAACAACGCCGCACTCAGCAATCGCTTCGGTTCAAATAACCTGAACGACATCGATCGTAATAACCTCGCTCGTCAGCAAGGCGCCGTCAACAACTGGAAGAACAACGCAACGCCAGAAGAACGGCAGCGCGCAGATCAGGCTCGCCAGAACGCACAAAATGAGTTTCAGCGTAATGCTGGCTCTGGCGATCGTTTTGGTGGTGGTGACCGCAATTTTGGTGGTGACAGGAGCTTCGGTGGCGGTGATCGCAGTTTTGGTGGTGGTCGTGGGGGTTTTGGCGGAGGGCACTTTGGCGGCGGTTTCCGGCGTTAGTGTCTGCAGCAGACCAACCTTCTACCTACTTGGAGTCAACAAGATGAAAAAATATTTAGCAATGATCCTGATGGCGGTATCGCCTCTCGCGACTAGCTTCGCACAAAACGTACCTGGCTCCGGCGTCACGACCCAAGCCATGATCGACCTATGCAAAAGCCGCACCGATATAGAGGGTCAAACCTTCTGTTATGGCTTTGGCGAGGGCGTGTATCAGGGCTATCAACTAGGCCGTGACCCCAAGGCAGCCCCCACTATTTGCTTGCCTCCCAAGGGTGTTGCACGTGACGAGGTATTGGCCGAATTCATCAAATGGGCCATGGATCGTCCCCAGTATCACCAGGAAAAAGCAGCCGTCACCATCATGCGATTTTTGCCCGTTCGCTTCCCCTGCTAAGTCTTGTCTGAACAGTTTTGGCGCTTTCGCTACAATGGCGCCTCTGTCTGTTGCCCCGATGATGAAATCGGTAGACATATGAGACTTAAAATCTCAGGCCTTAGGGCGTGCCGGTTCGATTCCGGCTCGGGGCACCATAAGATAGTGCAGTAAAGTTTTTTGAAGTCCAGAAAATCCATATACGCCGAAGCCAATCGTACTCAACCAAGCTTGTTTACTCAGAATGCATCGGAGTCCCTTGATCTAGCTCACAGCCAAAGGGCTGGGGAGAGGTCTAGGGCTTTCCACTAACTGGCTCGTAAGCCCATCGCGCTCAAGCCCAGCCAGCACAGCACGTACACCCCGACCCCCAAGTTTAACGCTCGACGTGCACGAAACTCAGGCCCACCCATTAACAGTAAGCCTAACAGCGGCAGAAATTGCTGTGCATGCATGCCTAGAAAGTGCGCGGGGCGTAAGTCTGCGACTGCACGCCATCCGAACACAGGCAACCCCTCGCCGCTAGGTGGCTGTTTTACACTTAAAACAAGACCAATACTTGCGCCCAACACAAGCGTCAACCAAAGACCACGCACGACCGCCATACGCCAAGCAGGGTCCATATCTTTGCGGCCATAGCGAGAGATCTGCACCGCCAACACGCCCTGTGTTGCAGTGAGTATGCAGGCACCCACCCCCATGAGTGCGTACAAGGCGATGTGTAACGGG
>CAIYWO010000353.1 GCA_903929925.1 uncultured beta proteobacterium
CAAACCCGTTGGGTCGCTGTTAGCACTGCTAAATAGGCCAAGAAGGGCTAGAATAGCGGTTTGCCGCAAAAGGGGCGCAGGGCGCCCCTTTTGCTTGCTAGCTTACTTTTCAGGTGTTATGCAGCATATTCGCAATTTCTCCATCATTGCCCATATTGACCACGGCAAATCCACGCTCGCAGACCGATTGATTCAGCGCTGCGGGGGCTTGGCAGACCGGGAGATGTCGGCACAAGTCCTTGATTCGATGGATATCGAGCGCGAACGAGGCATCACCATCAAGGCCCAGACGGCAGCGCTGCATTACAAGGCTGCGGATGGCAATATTTACAATCTCAATCTGATCGACACGCCCGGGCACGTTGACTTCTCGTATGAGGTCAGCCGATCGCTGTCTGCTTGCGAAGGCGCCTTGCTGGTCGTGGATGCCTCGCAAGGCGTTGAGGCGCAGACCGTGGCGAACTGCTATACCGCGATCGAACTCGGTGTCGAAGTCGTACCTGTATTGAACAAAATGGATTTGCCTTCAGCCGATCCTGAAAGCGCGCGTGCCGAAGTCGAAGAAGTCATTGGTATCGATGCGTCGAATGCTATTCTGGCCAGTGCAAAGACGGGAATGGGGATTGAAGAAATCCTCGAGGCCGTTGTGGCGCGAATTCCTGCCCCTAAGGGCGACCCTAAGGCGGCATTACAGGCGCTGATTATCGACTCATGGTTCGATAATTACGTGGGCGTTGTGATGCTGGTGCGCATTGTGAATGGCGTACTCACCCCCAAAGACAAAATCTCGTTCATGGCCACGGGTGCCGTGCATTTGTGTGAGCAAGTCGGTGTCTTTACCCCGAAGTCTGAAGCCCGTAAGTTTTTGTCAGCAGGCGAAGTCGGGTTTGTCATCGCGGGGATCAAAGACTTGGCTGACGCGAAAGTGGGAGACACCATCACTACGTTTGCAAAGCCTGCCACGGAGCCGTTGCCAGGCTTTAAAGAAGTCAAGCCTCAGGTCTTCGCTGGTCTCTACCCTGTAGAAAGTAGTGAATATGATCAATTGCGTGACTCACTTGAAAAGCTCAAGCTAAACGACGCGGCGCTCATGTACGAGCCTGAAGTGTCGCAGGCCCTTGGCTTCGGCTTCCGTTGCGGCTTTCTGGGTTTATTGCACATGGAAATTGTGCAAGAGCGTCTCGAGCGCGAATTTGACATGGATATCATTACCACCGCACCCTCGGTGGTCTATGAGGTTCAGTTACGTGACAACAGTGTCATTCAGATCGAAAGCCCGTCGCGCATGCCAGAAGTAGGTAAGTATCTTGAAGTACGCGAGCCCATTGTCAACGTCACCCTCTTTATGCCCCAGGAGTACGTGGGCACCGTGATGACGCTTTGCAATAGCAAGCGAGGTGTGCAACTAGACATGACCTATCACGGTCGTCAGGTGCATTTGCACTATGAGATCCCGCTCGCCGAGATCGTGCTCGACTTCTTTGATAAGCTGAAGTCCGTATCTCGCGGCTATGCATCAATGGATTACGAGTTCAAAGAGTATCGGGCAGCTGATGTCGTGAAAGTCGATCTGTTGATTAACAGCGATAAGGTCGATGCGCTGTCAACGATCTGCCATCGCGCCAACGCCCGGTATCGGGCGCGTGATGTCGTGTCGCGGATGCGCGAGCTGATTCCACGCCAGATGTATGACGTGGCAATCCAGGCGGCTATCGGTGCTGAAATCATTGCCCGGGAAAACGTCAAGGCGCTACGTAAGAACGTGCTGGCGAAGTGTTATGGCGGTGACATCAGCCGTAAGAAAAAGCTTCTTGAAAAGCAGAAAGCCGGTAAAAAGCGGATGAAGCAAGTCGGTAGCGTTGAGATTCCTCAGGAAGCCTTTTTAGCGATCCTGCAGGTCGAAGACAAATAAAGCGTTTGCAAAGGTCGAAACTATGAGCTGGAACTTTGCCCTGATTCTTTTTGTACTGCTTGTCGTGACGGGTATCGTCTGGTCACTTGACCGTTTTTCTTTGCGCCACAAACGTGCTGCTCGCGTGATGCAGGCGATTGAGCTTGCGCGCCCGAGCTGGGCTAGTCTGCCTGACCACGAAAAATTAGTCCGTCAAGAGCAGATTCAAGCTGAGCTTGGCAAGATGCCTTGGTGGGTTGAGTATGGCGTGAGTTTTTTCCCCGTCATCTTGTTTGTATTCGTACTGCGCTCATTTATCGTTGAGCCTTTCCGTATTCCCTCGGGATCCATGCTGCCTACGTTGCAGTCTGGTGATTTGATTCTGGTCAATAAATTTACCTACGGTCTGCGGTTGCCCGTTGTAGATACCAAAGTGATTCCGATCGGTCAGCCGCAGCGTGGCGACGTGATGGTCTTTCGTTATCCCGTTGATCCGTCCGTCGATTACATCAAGCGCGTGGTTGGTCTACCAGGTGATCAAGTCGCCTATCTGGACAAAAAGCTCTATATCAACGGCAAAGAAGTCCCGCGCAAGGCGGATGGGCAATATTTTGAGCCAGACCGTGTGGCGTATACCGCACAGTTTATTGAGTCCTTGGGTGATAAGCCCCATAAAATACTGCTAGATGAACGACGTTCGCAGGATATAGGGCCAATTTCTAGCTTCCCATATCGTGAAAAATGCGAATACCTACGTAATGGTATGCGTTGCACCGTACCTGACGGTGTTTACTTTATGATGGGAGACAACCGCGATAATAGTCTTGACAGTCGCTTCTGGGGATTTGTCCCTGAAGCGAATATCGTCGGTAAAGCTTTCTTTATTTGGATGAACTTTGGCAGCTTGGGCCGCATCGGCCCGTTCCACTAAGTTCGTTCAGCTCGATTCACTCGCTTCATGTCATTTGCTTCATGCCCCTGGCCGCTCTCGAAACCTCGCTTGGATATAAGTTCGTCAAACCTGCTCTGCTTGAGCAGGCACTGACGCACCGTAGCCACGGGGCACGCCATAACGAGCGCTTAGAGTTTCTTGGTGACTCAGTGCTCAACGTGGCGGTGGCAGCCTTGCTGTTCAATCACTATGGCACGCTTGATGAAGGCGACTTGTCTCGCGTGCGTGCGAACCTCGTTAAGCAATCCTCGCTCGCTGACATTGCTCAAAAGTTAGATCTCTCGAAGTTTTTACGGCTGGGCGAAGGCGAGCTCAAGAGCGGTGGTTTCCGTCGCCCATCGATTTTGGCTGATACCTTCGAAGCAGTGCTGGCTGCGGTCTATCTAGATGGCGGGTTCCTCGCGGCGCAGCAACTAGTCGAGCGTCTGTACAAGCCGATCCTTGCTAGTGTCGATCCGTTGACCTTGGGTAAGGATGCCAAAACCTTGTTGCAAGAGTTCTTGCAAAGCCGCAAGCTTGCCTTGCCGATCTATAACGTGGTTGCCACACATGGCGCTGCGCATAGCCAGCAGTTCGAAGTTGAGTGTTTGATCCCTTCTCTGGATATCAAGGTTGTTGCCGCTGGATCGAGTCGTCGTGCGGCTGAGCAATCTGGTGCCAAGCTGGCCTTGATTAGTGCAGAGGCTGCCAGTCCTGCACCAGTAAAAAAGCGTTCAACCCGGGCGCGCAAAACGGCACAATTAACGCTGCCGGTTGCGGTCGCTCAGGAGCTTAAATGACCGAAACAGCGCACCGCTGTGGTTTTATTGCCGTCGTAGGTCGTCCAAATGTGGGTAAGTCCACACTGACCAACGCTTTAATTGGTACCAAGATTTCAATCGTGTCGCGCAAGGCGCAGACTACGCGTCATCGGATTCAAGGCGTCTTGACGCGTGAGACCGAACAGTTCGTCTTTGTCGATACCCCCGGTTTTCAGACGCGCCACGGCGGTGCGATGAATAAGATGATGAACCGCGTGGTGACGCAGACCCTGGCTGATGTGGACGTCGTGTTGTTCATTGTCGAAGCGGGCAAGTGGTCGCCTGGCGATGAGAAGCTCTTGTCTTTGCTCCACGACCCTAAGCGTACGATTTTGGTGATCAGCAAGATTGATCAGCTTAAAAATCGTGATGAGCTCTATCCCTTCGTTGCAAAGATCGCTGCGCTCTATCAGTTTGATGCAGTGGTGCCAGTGAGTTCAACAAAGAAGCATCAACTCGATCAGTTATTGGATGAAGTTGCCAAGCGACTGCCTGAGAACGAGCCGTTTTTCGATGCAGACACCTTGACCGATCGCCCTGTGCGTTTTATTGCGGCCGAGCTGATTCGCGAAAAAATCTTCCGTTTGGTTGGTGATGAGCTGCCTTATGGATGCACGGTTGTGATTGAGCAGTGGGAAGAAACCGAGAAGGGTGCAAATATTGCCGCTTGCATCATCGTCGAGCGCGATAGCCATCGCCCGATTCTGTTGGGCGCGGGTGGCGGGCATATGAAGCGTATCGCCTCCGAGGCGCGACAAGATATGACTAAACTGCTCGATAAGCCGGTCCACCTTGAGGTCTATATCAAGGTGCGAAAAGGCTGGGCTGAAAAAGAAAGCAGCCTGCGCGACCTAGGATATGAGTAAGGCACTGAGCGCCGAGTGATATGAGCCGACGCCTCGTACGTGTCCACGAAACCCCGGGCTACGTGTTGCATGCAACGGCCTGGCGTGAAACCTCTTTGATTGTGCAAGCGTTCTCGCGAGACCATGGCTGGGTGACTTTAGTTGCCAAGGGCGCGAAGCGACCGCACTCTGTGTTGCGACCGGCGCTCTCAGTATTCCAACCCTTATTACTCTCTTGGTCTGGTGCGACAGAGATCAAAACCATGACCCGAGCAGAATGTGCAGGCGTGCATCCCTTACCCGGTCCCGCCATGATGTCTTGCTGGTACATGAACGAACTGATGTTCCGTCTGCTGCCGCGCGAGGATCCACATCCGGGTCTGTTTGATGCCTATGTGATTGCCTTGCAGCAGTTGGCGGCAGGGCAAACTGCTGCGGGTGCTTTGCGAAAGTTTGAATGGACGCTGCTTAAAGAAACTGGCTATGGCCTCGATCAGGAACCACCAGACTTTGATGATGCGCAGCAAGAGCCGCAGTTGCGTGCGCGCTTGCGCGAGCGGTTGTCAGAGCATCTAGCGGGTCGGCCGCTCGCCACACGTCAGGTATTGCTTGCATTGCAGCGCTATCAAGGAAGTAAATAGCACTGCAATGATTAGTGACCCCTTAAGCAGTCAACACTGCTCGACCGGTCACTTTTCCTGCGATGAGTGATTTCAGTACTTTATCGGCGTCAGCGAGCGGATGCGTATGGACGGGAATCGGCTTGATTTTGCCCTCTTTGACCAGCTGCATCAGGTCTCGCATCTCTTGCAACGAGCCGGTGTAGCTTCCCAGGATTTGCAATGCTTTCATGGGAATAAACGCGATTGGCCAAGAGGCTCCGCCACCGAATAGGCCCACAATGACGAGCTTGCCGCCTTTGATCAGACAGTCGAAGGCAATTCCGGTGGTGGAGGGTGCACCCACCAAATCGACAACGCCATGGATAAGTTTGCCACCGTTCGCTGCAATGATTTGCTTGGCTGCGTCCGGTGCTGCGCCGTCGATCGCGGCCAAAGCACCTGCATCCATCGCAGCTTGACGTTTTGCTGGATCGATATCAACGACGATCGGGCTGACACCGCCCATCGCCTTGAGCAGTGCCATAGCCATCAACCCCAGACCACCCGCGCCCATGATCACAATCGGGTGTTTGCTGAAGGTCTTGACGCCGATCTTGTTAATCGCGCTGTAGGTGGTGATGCCAGAGCATGCATAGGGCGCGAGCTCGGCTGGGTCCATGTCTCCAATATCAATCAAGTAACGCGCATCAGGCACCATGAGGTGGTCTGCATAGCCACCAGGGCGATGCACGCCAAGGTATTGTGGATTTGCGCAGTAGTTTTCTAAGCCCTCTTCACACGCAGGGCATTGACGGCAACCAATCCAGGGATACACCACATAGTTGCGACCTTTCTCGACACCTTTGGCGTCGGGTCCCATTGCGACAACAGTTCCAGCTGTTTCGTGCCCCATGGTCATGGGCAGCTTGATCCCGCGATCCTTCAGGGATAAGGTCTTGCCGTTACCGAGGTCATAACTGCCTTCCCAAAAGTGGATGTCACTGTGGCAGACGCCCGCGGCTCGGACTTCTACGAGTATCTGACCGCCTGTTGGCATTGTAGTCTCAGACTCCATGAGCTGCAAAGATTCACGAAAATTAACGACGCAATAGCATTTCATGTTGCTGTCTCCAGAGTGATCGATCGTTGTTATTGTTTGGTGATAGCTTACATCACCAGTTCGATGAGGCGAGGACCTTTTTCTTTATTCGCGATGCGCAGTGCGTTGGCAAAGTCTTCCATCGTGCTGACTTGTTGGCCAGGTACTCCATGACCACGGGCGATCGATACCCAGTCTAGGTAAGGACGATCAAGGTCAAGCATGCGTTTGGCGTTTTCACCTGCCTCTGGGCCGCCCATGTTGGCGAGCTCCCCGCGCAAGATCTTGTATGACCGGTTGGCAAAGATCACAACAGTAACGTCTAGATTTTCACGCGCCATTGACCACAGGCCTTGCACTGTATACATCGCGCTGCCATCACCAATCAGAGCAACGACTTTGCGGTCTGGGCATGCCACAGCAGCGCCTACGGCTGCCGACATTGCCCAGCCAATCGCACCACCTGTGATTTCAATGCAATCATAAGGTGCTGCTTGATGCGTGAGTTTTGAAAACTGACGTCCTGTCGTCACAGACTCTTCGACCATGATGCCGTTTTCAGGCATCAGTGCGGTGATGACCGTGCCGATGTGTTCAACCGTTGGCGCGCCACTCGGTAGATCGGTAATGATGGGCCCAGTCGACAGTTGTGCAGGTGCCGTGTTGTTTGCACCGAGCGCGTCAACCAAGGCTTGTAGCGTCGCATGGAGATCGTGCGTTAAGGTCGCTAACGTGTGTACCTGGCAGTCAGGCTGCTGAATCATGCGTGGCTTATTCGGGTAGGCGAAGAAGGCCACTGGCGAAGCGCTCCCGATCAACACTAAGTGCTTGGAATCCTTGAGCATTGCCACTGCGCCATCGACGGCAAAAGGCAGGGGCATGATGTTGACGCG
>CAIYWO010000354.1 GCA_903929925.1 uncultured beta proteobacterium
AAACACATTTTGGTGCGACACGAGCAAGCAGCCGTGCACGCAGCAGACGCGTACGCACGTTCGTCTGACAAGGTTGGCGTTTGCTTGGTGACAAGTGGTCCTGGTGTGACCAATGCTGTGACAGGCATTGCTACAGCCTATATGGACTCAATCCCGATGGTGGTGATCAGCGGACAGGTTCCGACCTACGCAATCGGTGAAGACGCGTTCCAAGAATGCGACACGGTGGGTATTACCCGCCCGTGCGTTAAACATAATTTTCTGGTGCGTGACATCAAGGATCTAGCGGACACCTTGCATAAGGCGTTCTACCTTGCCCGCACTGGTCGCCCCGGCCCCGTGCTGGTGGATATCCCTAAGGACATCACTGCCGCGCGCTACAAGTATTCGCCTGCAAAAGGCGAGCCCGTGATGCGCTCGTACGCACCGGTCGTGAAAGGTCATCAGGGTCAAATCAAAAAAGCTGTGCAGATGCTTCTGCAGGCTGAGCGCCCCATGATTTATTCAGGCGGCGGCGTGATTCTCTCGGATGCTTCCGCTGAGCTGCAACAATTCGTCAAGATGATTGGCGCACCTTGCACCAACACCTTGATGGGGCTTGGGGCTTATCCATCGACGGATAAGCAGTTCGTTGGCATGCCCGGTATGCACGGCACCTACGAAGCGAACATGGCGATGCAGCATTGCGATGTCCTGATCGCAGTCGGTGCGCGTTTCGACGACCGTGTGATTGGTAACCCAAAGCATTTTGCACAGAATCTGCGCAAGATTGTTCATATCGATATCGATCCCTCTTCAATCTCCAAGCGTGTGAAGGTCGACGTGCCAATCGTTGGTAACGTTAAAGACGTGCTGATTGATTTGATGGAGCAGTATCAAACCGCAGCCGCAGAGACCAAGCCTAACAAAGACGCCTTGGCCAAGTGGTGGCAGCAGGTTCAAACCTGGCGCGGCAAAGAGTGCATGAAGTTTGCCGACTCAGCTGAGCTGATCAAACCGCAGTCAGTTGTCCAGAAGCTCTGGGAAGTCACAGCAGGTGATGCCTTCATCACCTCGGACGTGGGTCAGCATCAGATGTGGGCAGCGCAATACTATGGCTTCGACAAGCCACGTCGCTGGATCAACTCAGGCGGCTTGGGCACCATGGGCGTTGGTTTGCCTTACGCAATGGGCGTTCAAATGGCCAACCCCGATGCAACGGTTGCGTGTATCACGGGCGAAGGGTCGATCCAGATGAACATCCAGGAGCTCTCGACCTGCCGCCAGTATCACCTGACACCAAAGATCCTGTGCTTGAACAACCGCTACCTAGGCATGGTGCGTCAGTGGCAACAGATTGACTATTCATCGCGCTACGCCGAGTCCTATATGGACGCTTTGCCTGACTTCGTTAAGCTGGCAGAAGCCTATGGTCACGTGGGTATGCGGATTGATAAGCCTAGCGATGTGGACGGTGCGCTACGTGAAGCGTTCAAGTTGAAAGATCGTCTGGTTTTCATGGACTTCATTACGGATCAAAGCGAAAACGTCTGGCCAATGGTCAAGGCGGGTAAGGGCCTGACCGAAATGTTGCTCGGCTCTGAAGATCTATAAGGAGACCACCAT
>CAIYWO010000355.1 GCA_903929925.1 uncultured beta proteobacterium
ATCACCGACAGGCATTGTCTTCCTACATGAAGTCAAAGATGGTCCAGCAAGTCGAAGCTACGGCATCCAGGTTGCGCAACGTGCAGGCGTCCCAGCCGCAGTGATACGCCATGCAACGCGTGAACTCGAGCGACTCGAGTCGCAAGGTGCACCAACCCCACAACTCGGGCTTTTTGCCCAAACCAATGAGCCTGCGGAGCTACTCGCAGAAGCCGCGCAAGATCAAGCCGCACAGGAACTCTTGCGTCAGACTCTGGCTGAACTAGACCCCGACACCCTAAGCCCGCGCGAGGCACTGGATGCGCTCTATCAATTAAAAAATCTATTGCCTTAGGTCCTCACCATGCATCCTGATAAGCCGCTCGACCTGCTGGGAGGTCTCACCCCCTCCAAATTCATGCGTGAGTACTGGCAGCGCAAGCCCTTGCTCATCAAGCAGGCCTTTCCAAATTTTCGTCCTCCCTTGGGCGCCCCCGCGCTTAAAAAGATGAGTCGACGTGATGACGTCGAAGCACGCTTGGTATGGAAGGAAAAAAAGACCTGGCAAATGGAACGCGGGCCTTTCGCGCGCTTACCCAAGCCGTCCGAACCGAACTGGTCGTTACTCGTGCAAAGCGTTGATATCCACGACGATGCAGCCTGTGCTTTGATGAATCAGTTCCGTTTCGTGCCAGACGCGCGACTTGATGACCTGATGATTAGTCTCGCAACGATTGGTGGTGGCGTCGGTCCCCACTTTGATAGCTATGATGTTTTTTTGCTGCAAGGTCAGGGACGTCGCCGCTGGAGCTTTGGGCAACAAAAAGATTTGACTCTAATCGACGGTCTGTCACTGAAGATCTTAAAGAATTTCAAACCGGATGAGACATTTATCTTAGAGCCCGGTGACATGCTGTATCTGCCGCCCCAAGCCGCACATGATGGCGTCGCGCTGGACAACGACTGCATGACGATTTCAATTGGATTCAGAGCACCGGATGAAGCGGCGCTTGCGCGCGGCATGCTCGAAGCCGCTGCAGATCAAATCGTTGCGCGTAGCGGTTTAGCCTCAGGCCCCTATGGCGAACCTCCACTTGCAGGGCCCGCGCTAGACAAGCTCTACCGTGATCCCTCACAACCTGCGGTCGCGCATCCGGCTGAAATACCCACGCGCCTTCGCGATGCCGCTGTGCGTGCAGTCAGCAAAATTCGCTTTGATGAAGCTCTGGCAACACGTTTTCTAGGTTGTTGGCTGACAGAACCGAACCAAGCAGCCGTCTTTGATGACGGCATCGACTCGAAATACTGGGATGACGATACACCCTACACACACTGGGTGCTGGACC
This sequence comes from uncultured beta proteobacterium, assembly GCA_903929925.1. Lineage (GTDB taxonomy): Bacteria > Pseudomonadota > Gammaproteobacteria > Burkholderiales > Burkholderiaceae_B > Zwartia. The sequence goes on from CAIYWO010000355.1 coordinate 1,326, forward strand.
GCCGCACGCGCATGCTCTATCGCGATCAGCACTTATTTATTAATGGCGAAGTCGCCAATGTCCGCGCAGAACCAGGGCTACGTTTACTAGCAGACGCGCGCGAACTCGCCGGAGACTGCGCCGCCGCCAAACGCCTATCGGCACAAGCACGAGAGGCGTTAGCCGATTGGCTGGACGACGGCTGGATCAAGTTAGCTCGAAAACCTTGAGCCGCTTTAATCGGTTTTAAGACAACCCGCTTGTTCAATAAAGCGAATCACCTCATCCAGGCCGTCACCTGACTTCAGGTTTGTCATGACCCAGGGACGATCGGCGCGCATGCGCGCCGTGTCATGCCGCATGACCTCAAGATTTGCACCCACGTACGGCGCAAGATCAGTCTTGTTGATTACGAGCAGATCACTACGCGTGATCCCTGGCCCACCCTTGCGAGGGATTTTTTCTCCGCCCGCCACGTCAATGACATAGATCGTCAGATCGGATAGGTCGGGACTAAACGTTGCGGCAAGGTTGTCACCACCAGACTCGATAAAAATGAGGTCAAGATCAGGAAACCTCTTTTGCATACGATCGATTGCTTCAAGATTGATCGACGCATCTTCACGAATCGCCGTATGCGGACATCCACCAGTTTCAACACCCATGATGCGATCTGCGGAGAGTGCCTCTGCGGCGACTAACAGGCGCTCATCTTCTTTGGTGTAGATGTCATTGGTCACAACGGCTAATTTGTACTGGTCACGCATATGTTTACACAAGACCTCGACAAGAGTCGTCTTGCCAGAGCCGACTGGACCGCCGATACCAACACGCAGGGGGTTAGAGCTTTGCATGAATATTCCTTATTCTCTTAACTTCTAAACAATCGACTGTACTGCGTCTCGTGTCTTGCGCTGATGATCGCCAAGCCAAACGCTGCCGAACCAGACTCCTCTGGTTCGACGCCCTCCGCAGTCCGCATCGCAACGATGATGTCAGCTTTTAAACGATGCGAGAGGATCTGGCCTTCAATTTGCCCAAGCGGAACTGATTTGACAGCGGCGAGCACTTGATTTTCAACCCAACTCCATAGGTAAGCAGACAAGGCAAGATCGCGACTA
>CAIYWO010000356.1 GCA_903929925.1 uncultured beta proteobacterium
GTCGAGCGCCTTCATGATCGCCGCGCCACCTACTGAGATCGAACGCGAACCGTAGGTACCCATTCCAAAGGGCACGCGTCCGGTATCACCGTGCACGATATCTACAGCATCGACAGCGATACCCAAGCGCGAAGCCACCACCTGCGCAAAGGTCGTTTCATGACCTTGGCCGTGACTATGCGAACCCGTAAAGACTGTCACGCTGCCGGTTGGATGCACACGGACTTCGCCGCACTCAAACAAGCCGGCCCGTGCGCCGAGTGCACCCGCAATATTGCTAGGCGCAAGACCGCAAGCCTCGATGTAGCTCGAATAGCCAATCCCGCGCAATTTACCTTGCGCTTTGCTAGCCTCTTGTCGCGCTTTAAACCCAGCGACATCTGCCAGTTTCTGCGAAGCATCCATGCAGGCAACATAATCGCCAATATCGTATTGAAGCGCCACAGGTGTCTGATACGGAAACTGAGTAATGAAGTTGCGACGGCGAATCTCGTCTTGTGACAACCCAAGTTCAAACGCTGCACGGCTCACAATACGCTCGAGCAAGTACGTTGCCTCAGGACGCCCCGCGCCACGATAGGCATCAACAGGTGCTGTATTGGTAAACCACGCATCGACCTCGGCATAGACCAGTGGTGTGGTGTATTGCCCAGCCAACAAGGTTGCGTACAAGATTGTTGGCACGCAGGTTGAGAACGTAGAGAGATAAGCGCCCAGGTTTGCATCTGTGTGCACACGCATCGCCAAGAATTTGCCATCTTTGTCGATGGCAAGCTCAGCGTGGCTCGAGTGATCGCGGCCATGCGCGTCTGACAAGAAGGCCTCGCCTCGCTCACATATCCACTTAATGTTGCGATTGAGCTTTTTAGAAGCCCAGGTCAGGCAAACATCTTCTGCATAGAGATAAATCTTTGAACCAAAGCCGCCGCCCACGTCAGGAGCAACCACTCTGACCTTGTGCTCAGGCAAGCCCATCACGAATGCTGTCATCAACAAGCGTTCAACGTGTGGGTTCTGGTTTGAAACGTACAACGTGTAGTCGTCATTCGCACGGCTATAAGAACCGATCGCAGCGCGAGGCTCCATGGCGTTAGGCACGAGACGATTATTAATCAGATCTAGTTTGGTGATATGCGCAGCACCGTTAAAGGCTGCATCGACTTGGGCTTTGTCGCCAATCGCCCATTTGTAGCAATGGTTGTCTGGAGCGATATCGTGCAGTGCTGCACCACCCTTCGCATCGCGCACATCGACGACGGCAGACAAGGGCTCATAATCGACCTCAACCAACTCAGCTGCATTCTTTGCTTGCTCAAGCGTTTCAGCTACGACCATTACAACGTGGTCACCCACGTAGCGCACTTTATCCAACGCCAAAATAGGATGTGGCGGCTCTTTCATCGGCTGGCCGTCTGTGCTGGTGATTAACCAGCCGCAAGGCAAACCGTTGATCTTGTCGTTCGCAACATCTTTGCCCTCGAGCACGCCAATCACACCCGGGGCGCTTTTAGCTGCACTCGTATTGACGCTCTTGACGAGCGCGTGTGCGTGGGGTGAACGCACAAACACGGCATGTGCCATGCGTGGCAGAGTAATGTCGTCGGTATATTGACCAGCGCCAGTCAGGAAACGGTAGTCTTCTTTACGTAAGACTGACTCACCAATATGTGGCAACTTCGCGAAATCATTTGCACCCATGTTCGCCTCCTTAAGCTTTCATGGCGGCAGCACCTTGCTGCACAGCCTTGACGATGTTTTGATAACCGGTGCAACGACAGATATTGCCTTCTAGTTGCTCGCGGATCTGTTGTGCGCTTGGATTTGGATGCTTGCGGCAGATATCAACGGCATTCATCACCATACCGGGGGTGCAATAACCGCACTGCAAACCATGGCAGTCTTTAAAGGCCGCTTGCATCGGATGCATCGTGCCATCGGCTTGCGCCAAGCCTTCGATGGTCGAGATCTCGGCACCCTGCGCTTGTGCCAGCAGCACGTTGCAAGATTTGATTGCATTGCCATTCATCAAAACTGTGCAGGCACCGCACTGCGCGGTGTCACAGCCGACGTGGGTCCCGGTCAGGTTGAGGTGCTCTCGCAGCGCCTGAACAAGCAAGGTGTTGGGTGCGGCGGTCAGTGTCACCGACTGCCCGTTCACCGTTAGTTGGATCTGCATCATCAAGCGGTCTCCTCAGGTAACTAAGTAAATTTGAATATCTTTATATTCGCAATTAGGTGTGCACGCAACCACAATCCGACGTGCGGGAACGCGAATTCTTACCTGAGTCTATACCGGTTTGTGTTGAGAACCAATCCAGTAATACCCTAGAGGTGACCACCACAAAGGCGACGCTACCGAGCGAGCAATAACTCGTAACTCGTACTGCGGCCGCTCGCCTCTGACTTCTTCAACGCGCCACGCTCGATGAGCTCAGTGATGTCACGCAACGCGGTGTCTTGTGAGCACTTCGCGATAGCAGCCCATTTTGTCGTGGTGAGCTTGCCTTCAAAACCATCGAGCAATTTATTGAGCAACTTAAGTTGCCTTGCATTGAAAGGCAGCCCTGCCTGCTGTTGCCAGAAGCGCGCCTTTGCAAGGACAGACTCAAGCGTCTGCTCAGCACCCTGGATTGCTCTCAACAGGCAGGACAGAAACCATTCAAGCCAAGCCGTGACATCCATCCCGCCTTTCTGCGTGGCTTCTAAGTGCTCGTAGTAAGCCTTGCGCTCTTTTTGAATCTGGGCCGACAGACTGTAGTAGCGATAGGTGGTGTCCTCTGCACGCGCAAGCGCCATATCGCCTACCGCGCGTGCGATGCGGCCATTGCCGTCATCAAAGGGATGAATCGTCACAAACCAAAGATGTGCAAGTCCTGCGCAAAGAACCGGATCCTCGGCTTGAGCGTGATTGAACCACTTTAGAAATTCCGCCATCTCAGCGTCTAAGAGTGATGCCGCTGGCGCTTGATAGTGGACCGTTTGACGATGCAGAGGTCCGGACACGACCTGCATCGCGCCAAGCGCATCATCGCGCCACGCTCCA
>CAIYWO010000357.1 GCA_903929925.1 uncultured beta proteobacterium
ACTAAAGAAATGATCGCCTCGATTCTTGCCGCATGGGTGGGTGAGGAAAATCGTTTGGCGACGGCAGGTAATCTGAACAATGAGTTGGGTGTGCCACTGACACTGCTTAGACTCCGTGCGCAACATCAAGTTGCCGTGATTGAGTTAGGGATGAATCATCCGGGTGAGATCGGTGTGCTTGGTAGTGTGACGATGCCAACGGTTGCGCTAGTGAATAATGCTCAGCGTGAACACCAGGAGTTTATGGTGAGCGTTGAGGCGGTCGCGCTCGAGAACGCCGCTGTATTTGATTCGCTCATGCCTGGCGGCACAAAGGTCTTTCCCGCGGATGATGCGTTCACCTCGCTGTGGGCCGGCTTGGCGGGTCAGCACGCATCGAGTACGTTTGGATTGACTGCGCCTGCGCGCGTGTGGGCCAGTGACATCGAGTCAGATGTTTTAGGTTCTAGCTTCGTGCTGCACACACCGCTCGGGCAGGCAGAAATTGTTTTGCCTGTGCCAGGGATGCACAACGTGCGCAATGCACTTGCTGCGACAGCATGCGCGTTGGCAAGCGGTGCTTCGTTAGCCGCGGTCGCGCAGGGCTTGCGAGGATTTCGCGCTGCGAACGGCCGCATGCAGCCGCATCGCCTCGCAGATGGTCGGGTCTTGATTGATGACACGTACAACGCGAATCCAGACTCTGTGCGGGCTGCGATTGATGTGTTAGCGAGCTTGCCGTCACCGCGTGTGCTGGTCCTTGGGGATATGGGTGAAGTAGGTAATAACGGACCCGCCATGCACACGGAAGTTGGAGCGTACGCCCGTGCGCGTGGCATCGACACCTTATTGACTTTAGGTGAGGCGACCCGTGACAGTGCTCTGGCTTTTGGGCGAGAAGCAAGTCACTGTGATTCGCCTGAACAGGCGTGCGAGTTGCTTGGCAAAATGCCCATCGCTAGTTTGCTCGTAAAAGGCTCGCGGTTTATGCGCATGGAGCGTGTGGTACGCGGATATATAGAAAGATTTGGGACAACTCCCGGGGAAGTGGTGAAGCATGCTGTATGAGTTGTTCGGTTGGTTAGCAGATAACCATGTACGTGGTTTTGGCGTATTTGAGTACATCACGCTGCGAGCAGTGTTGGCGTGTGCCACCTCTTTGCTCATTGGTTTATTGGCAGGTCCTTGGGTCATTCGGAAATTAACCGAACTGAAAATCGGTCAGGCTGTACGCAGCTACGGACCCGAGTCTCATCTCGTAAAAACGGGTACACCCACCATGGGTGGCGCACTCATTTTGATCTCAATCGGCGTGAGCACATTACTGTGGGCCGATTGGAGTAATCGCTTTGTTTGGGTGGTTTTGCTCGTGACGTTTGGTTTTGGTTGGATCGGCTGGGTCGATGACTACCGCAAAGTTGTGCATCGAGATCCGGAAGGGATGCCGGCGCGCCAGAAGTTTTTCTGGCAGGCCTTGATTGGTTTGGTTGCGGCTCTTTATCTAACGTTTGCTATCTCGGCACCTGGAACGAGCAACGTGTGGCCCTTGATGCGCGATTGGGTAAATAGTGGCTTTACATTGGTGTTGCCAACTCGCACGGACTTGATCGTGCCGTTTTTTAAGACGGTTAGCTACCCACTAGGCGTATTTGGTTTTGTATGTTTGAGCTGGTTTGTCATTGTCGGAACAAGTAATGCGGTGAACTTAACTGACGGACTTGATGGCCTGGCGATTATGCCTACGGTGATGGTTGGCTCGGCTTTGGGTGTGTTTGCCTACGTCGTTGGTCGTGTCGATTATTCGCGCTATCTACTGTTCCCCTACGTTCCTGGCGCTGGCGAATTAATGGTGTTGTGTGCAGCCCTTGCTGGCGCGGGGTTGGCGTTCTTATGGTTTAACGCCTATCCCGCTCAAGTGTTTATGGGTGATGTGGGTGCGCTTGCGCTAGGTGGCATGCTGGGAACAGTGGCCATTATTGTGCGGCAAGAAATCGTTTTGTTCATCATGGGCGGAGTGTTTGTTGTTGAAACACTGTCGGTGATGATGCAGGTTGCGTGGTTTAAATACACCAAGCGCAAGTATGGAACCGGACGGCGAATACTCCGCATGGCACCTTTGCACCATCACTTTGAGGTAGGTGGCTGGAAAGAGACTCAGGTAGTAATTAGATTCTGGATTATCAGCATGATGCTGGTACTTGTTGGTTTGGCCTCACTCAAAATTCGATGAACGATACGACTACCGTTACCGCCTTTCCCTCTCGCGTCCTGATCGTAGGACTTGGCGAGACAGGTATTGCTGCCGTGCGCTGGTGCGCTCGTCAGGGGGCAAGCGTACGCGTGGCCGATACGCGGCAAGCGCCCGCCGGTCTTGAAGGACTGCGTCAAGATCTTCATTCCGCAGCGGTTGAGTTTCATCTTGGCTGTGATGTATTTGCAGAGTCCCTGTTAGACGAAGTGGATGCCTTGGTGTTGAGCCCTGGCCTTGCTCCTGGTATGTCTCCCGTCCGCGAGTTGCTTGGTGCTGCGCAGGCGAGGTCTATCGAGGTCATTGGCGAGACCGAGTTGTTCGCGCGAGCGCTAGCGCAGCTTAAGGATGAGAGGGCGTATGCGCCCAAAGTACTGGGTATCACCGGGACAAATGGTAAGACGACTGTCACAGCGCTCGCCCGCCATATGTTGGCTGCCGCTGGAATGAATGCCCGTGCTGCCGGAAACATTAGCCCAGCCGCCTTGCATGCACTAAGTGATGCGCTGGACTCTAATGACCTGCCCGATGTCTGGGTTCTGGAGCTCTCGAGTTTCCAGCTCGAAACGACAAAGAGCTTACGCTGCACAATGGCAACTGTGCTGAACCTGACGCAGGATCACTTAGATTGGCATGTCACCATGGACGCCTATGCCGCGGCAAAGGCTCGCATTTTTGACATGACCGACACGCTGCTCGTCAATCGAGATGATGCGCGAGTCATGAGCATGGTTGATTCACTCGGCACTTTAAATGTGCGCAGTTTTGGTCGCGATGTGCCGATGCTGGCTGGTGATGTAGGCATTGATACCAATAACGGCGTGACTTGGCTCTGTATGAGTGAGCCCACCGAGTTTGAAGACGATTTGCCTACGCCGGTCAAGCGCAAAAAGAATGCGCCTGAACCACAGAGACAGCCCGGTAGAACAGTGCGCATGATGCCGGCAGATGCCTTAGGTATTAAGGGTATGCATAACGCCTTGAATTGCCTCGCAGCACTGTCGCTTGCGCGCGCTTGTGGTGCTGGCCTTGCGCCAATGTTGCGTGCAGCCACTGAGTATCTTGGTGAGCCACACCGAATGGAGTTTGTTCGTACTGTTGGTGGCGTCGACTTCTTTAATGACAGTAAAGGAACTAACGTCGGAGCGACGGTAGCTGGACTGGACGGTCTCGGTCGTCGGTTCGTATTGATTGCTGGCGGCGTAGGGAAGGGTCAGGACTTCTCACCGCTCGGGTCTGTTATTGCCAAGCATGCTCGGGCAGTCACTTTGATTGGACAGGATGCAAATCTGATTGCGCAGGTATTAAGTCCGAGTGCCGTGCCGATTGATTTCGCGACGGATATGCAAAATGCGGTCGCGCGTGCGTTTGCACATGCAAGTGAAGGTGATGCAGTGGTGTTGTCGCCCGCTTGCGCGAGTTTTGATATGTTTCATAACTATCCGCACCGCGGGCAAGTGTTTTCTGACGCTGTGTCTGAGTTGGCACTTGAGCAAGGGGAGGTGGTGTGAGCCTCTTTGCTGAGTTGACCGCGAGTGTCAATGCCGTGCCACCAGGGCGCACGACGATGCGCAACTATGACTTGGCATTGATCGTTGCCACAGCCATTTTGGTTGGTATCGGTATTTTGATGGTGTATTCAGCTGCGATCGCGTTGGCGGATGGCCCGCGCGGGCAAAACTTTAGCCGTTACTCATTCGTTATCCGTCAGTCGGTCTTTGCTGTGGTTGGTACTTTCTTGGCCACACTGGTGCTGACAGTGCCCATTGAGTCTTGGCGCAAGACCTGCATGTGGTTTTTTGGTTTTGCAGTGCTCTTGCTTGTATTGGTCTTGATTCCTGGAATTGGACGTAAAGCAAATAACGCCTGGCGTTGGTTGCCAATCGGCCCCTTGACCTTCCAACCCTCCGAGATGATGAAGCTCGCGATGGTGATATTTACTGCGGACTACGTAATCCGTAAGCAGGAATATATCCAAAGTTTCAGGCGTGGCTTTTTACCGATGGCTGTGATTCTCGGTGCTGTTGCCTTTCTGTTAATGAAAGAGCCCGATCTTGGGGCGCTGATTGTCGTCGTGTGTATTGCGATGGGAATTTTGTTTTTAGGCGGAATCAATGCGCGGATTTTTTCGGCGCTAGTCGGTGGATTGCTCTTTGCCTTCTCGATGGTGATTTGGCTCTCGCCTTGGCGACGCGAA
>CAIYWO010000358.1 GCA_903929925.1 uncultured beta proteobacterium
GGCAGTCTCGATGCAGCCATGGATCTTGTATTGACTGAGGTGCGGGCTCGACTCAAATTCCTCTGTGACGTCGGACTTGGCTATCTGACACTGGATCGACAGAGTCGCACTTTGTCCGGTGGCGAAGTGCAACGTATTAACCTGACGACGGCCTTAGGTACCTCTCTTGTTAACACTCTCTTTGTGCTGGATGAACCATCGATCGGTTTGCATCCGCGAGATATTCACCGCATTGTCGAAGTGATGCATCGTCTGCGCGACGCAGGCAATACTCTCGTGGTGGTCGAACATGATCCCCAAGTGATGATCGCAGCGGATCGCGTCATTGACGTCGGACCAGGTCCAGGCGAACGCGGCGGCCAGATCGTTTTCGACGGCACCCCGAGTGCTTTAAAAGAAGCACCCACTCTAACGGGGAAGTACATGGGCGGCCTCTTGAAGGTCGAGGCACCTCGCCCCCTTCCAGTCTCCGCCAACACACCCCGACTATTGCTCGAAGGTGTGACAGCAAACAATCTAAAAAACGTTTCAGTCGACATCCCACTCGGGCGTCTAGTGTGCGTCACCGGTGTGTCGGGCTCCGGCAAATCCACTCTGATACAAGACGTGCTCTACCCAGGTCTGCTCAAGATCATGGGCAAACCCACAGAGTCACCAGGCGCGTTCGATCGCATTCTTGGCGCAGAGCAACTCGCCGATGTTGTGATGGTCGATCAGGCGCAAATTGGCAAAACTGCACGCTCCAATCCTGCGAGCTATGTGGGTGCCTTTGATCCTATTCGCAAGCTATTCGCGCAGGCCCCGGTTGCACGTGAACGTGGTTACACCGCAGGCACCTTTAGTTTTAATAGCGGTGATGGCCGTTGCCCAACTTGCGGTGGCACAGGCTTTGAACACGTTGAAATGCAGTTCTTGTCTGACATCTACATCCGCTGTCCCGACTGCGATGGCAAACGCTTCCGGCCAGAAGTACGCGAGGTAGAAATCGAACACCTTGGACGACGCGCCTCGATTGACGCTGTCTTAGACATGACCGTCTCGGAGGCCTTGGAGTTTTTCAAAGGCCTCCGCGATGTTCAACTCGGCCTCGCACCGCTTGCCGATGTCGGACTGGAATACGTCAAACTTGGTCAGCCCGTTCCAACATTGTCCGGTGGCGAAGCACAGCGACTGAAGTTGGCCGGCCACCTGGCTGAGGCGGCACGCAGTGGCATCTCGACCGCCAAGGTTGCAAAAAAGGGCAGCCTGTTTTTATTCGATGAGCCCACGACCGGCTTGCATTTTGATGATGTCGCGCGACTGATGCGTGCGTTCCGCAAGCTGCTTGGCGCGGGCCACACCCTCTTAATCATTGAGCACAATCTTGATGTGATTCGTTCTGCCGACTGGGTGATCGATCTGGGTCCCGAGGGTGGGGACGCAGGTGGTGAAGTCATTGCAGCTGGCAGTCCAGAAGACATCATGCAAGAGCCTCGGTCCTATACAGGCGAGGCGTTGCGTGAATATGCGGTGGCAATGACGCCCGATGCGATCGGCAGCACACTCGCCGAAACGTCTGGCAAGCCTCTTCAAGCCGTCCTCAAAGAGCGCCGTCGCGCCGCGACACAAATCGATATCTTGCATGCGCGTGAGCACAATTTAAAGAATATCAGCGTCAGTATCCCGCACGATAAATTTACCGTGATCACTGGGGTATCGGGCTCTGGCAAATCAACACTGGCTTTTGATATCTTGTTCAATGAAGGACAACGCCGGTATCTCGAATCTTTAAATGCGTACGCACGTGCGATTGTGCAACCTGCAGGCAAACCCGATGTCGATGCGATTTTCGGCATACCGCCCACGGTTGCGATTGAGCAGCGCACCAGCCGTGGCGGACGCAAGTCAACGGTCGCCACAATGACCGAGATCCATCATTTTCTGCGCCTGATGTACATGAAGCTCGGCACCCAAATGTGCCCGGATTGCCGTGTCAGCGTCGAGCCGCAGAGCGCGGATCAAATCGTCGCCCGCATCTTGCGTGACCACAAAGGCGAACGTATCGGTCTGCTCGCACCGCTTGTCACCGCACGCAAGGGCTATTACACCGACCTGGCGAAGTGGGCCTCCGGCAAAGGCTTCACCCACTTGCGTGTCGACAATGCGTTTATCGGCACGGCAAAATGGCCGCGCCTCGATCGCTTCAAAGAGCACACGATTGAACTGCCTGTCTGCGACCTCGTGGTCGAGTCGAAAAACGAAGCAGCGTTACGCGAAGGCGTGCGTAGTGCGCTCGAACATGGCCAAGGTGTCATGAGCGTGATTTGGCCGCTTGATAAGCTGCACAGCGATATGGCGGCGACACTTGACCAAACGCACTTCTCAGTCAAGAGAGCCTGTCCGAGCTGCGGCACGAGTTTCCCAGAGCCAGATCCAAGAATGTTCTCGTACAACTCAAAACACGGCTGGTGTACGGGTTGCTTTGGCACGGGACTTCAGCTCCAAGGTTTCGATGCCGAGCAGACTGGCGAGGAAAATGCCTGGAACGCTTCGTATGAGGGTGAAACCAGAGTTTGCACGCAGTGCGACGGTGCGCGGTTAAATCCGGTGTCACGATCAGTCCTCTGGCGCGAAAAATCGATTGCCGAGCTTGCGGGTCTTGCAGTGTCGGATGCACACACTTTCTTTACCGGGCTCGTTTTACGCGGGCGCGATGCAGAAATCGCACGCGACATTCTGAGCGAAATTCGCGGGCGTCTGCAGTTCATGCAAGAAGTCGGCTTAGGCTATCTGGCCCTCGACCGTGCAGCACCAACTTTATCGGGCGGGGAAGCGCAACGCATCAGGCTAGCTGCGCAACTCGGGTCCAACATGCAAGGCGTCTGCTATGTTCTGGATGAACCAACGATTGGACTGCATCCTCGCGATAATCGCATTTTGCTGGGCGCCTTATCCAAACTGGAAAAAAATGGAAACACGCTCGTGGTCGTGGAACACGACGACGACACGATTCGACGCGCTGAGCATGTGATTGATATCGGCCCCGGCGCAGGCGTGCGTGGTGGACGCGTCGTCGCTCAAGGCACGCTACAAGATTTGATGGATGCGCCCGAATCCACGACGGGTCGCTACCTGCGTGAGCCACTCAAACACCCGCTCCAGCCGCGTCGCCCCGTCACAAAAGATCTTCCCATGCTGACGGTGAAAGGCGCAAAACTGCATAACCTGCGACATGTCGATGCTCACTTCCCGATCGGTCGCTTGAGTGTTGTCACTGGGGTCTCCGGTTCGGGGAAGTCAACGCTTGCGCGCGAAGTGCTGCTCGATAATCTTTCGGTGGCATTGTCGGTGCGTGGCACACCCGCTTGGCAGGGCTGCGAAGATATTACGGGCTGGCAAGCCCTTGACCGAGTCTTGGAAGTGGATCAAACGCCGATTGGCAAGACCCCACGCTCCTGCCCAGCGACCTATATTGGTTTCTGGGACGATGTTCGCAAACAATTCGCTGAGACGAACGAAGCACGGATACGCGGCTGGGGTGCTGGCCGCTTCTCGTTCAACACAGGTGATGGTCGCTGCCCGATCTGTGAGGGCCAAGGCATGCGAACACTAGAAATGAGCTTCCTGCCCGACATTAAAGTACCCTGTGATGCGTGCGGCGGAGCGCGCTTCAACACCGATACGCTCGCGGTGCGCATGCGAGAAAAACATGCAGGTCAGGTGCTATCCATGGAAGTGGATGACGCGATAGATTATTTCGCTGCACACCCAAAGATTCGTCATCCCCTGCAACTGATGCAAGACGTCGGACTCGGCTATCTGACACTAGGACAACCATCACCCACTCTATCTGGTGGTGAAGCACAACGAATCAAACTCGTCACGGAGCTTGCGAAAGCGCGCATGACCGAGGGTGTCATCACGACGGGTAGAGCCTCGCGCTTGCCCCACACGTTATATGTGCTTGACGAACCCACCGTTGGACTCTCCATGGCTGATGTGGAGAAGCTGATTCGCGTGCTGCACCGTTTAGTTGAAGCGGGCAACACCGTGGTGGTGATCGAACACAATCTGGACATCATCGCTGAAGCGGATTGGCTACTCGATCTGGGTCCAGAGGGTGGATCTGGCGGTGGCCGTCTTGTGATCGAAGGGTCGCCTGAGCAGGTGGTCGCTGCACGCAAGCGCTCGCACACCGGTGAAGTTCTGCATGAGTTCCTGACGCGCACATGACGCATTGTCGCTTTGAAGATCGACTGGTGGGCGAGGCGCGGGTCTTAACGGGCCTGCGCGCTCGCATTGAGGCATACTCACAACAAGAGCTACCTGAAGCTTTTGCGGCGATCACGCAGGCACAAGAAGCGGGACACTGGATTGCGTTACTGTTGGACTACGAACTTGGTGAGTGGTTTGAACCACGTCTTGCGCTTCACGCTGCTGTCGTCGACCCTAAGCTGACGCACTACTCGACACCACGCTTAACCGCGCTGGTCTTCGACCAGATGAAAATCGAGACTCCGTGGAGCGACACTCAAGGAGACAATGACAAGCCTTTCTTGGCAGAGATAACCAATGTGGCTCCGCTCATCACGAAAGAGGCTTACGTCAAGCGCCTTGAACAAATCCGTCAATGGATTGCTCAAGGCGAGGTCTATCAAATCAATGCTACGTTTCCGCTTTCCGTGCAAGTGCGAGGAGACGCCTCAACGCTGTACAAACGGATTGCAAATAAGCACCCGGTTGGACATGCGGCCTTTATTGAGGACGGTGACCGTACCGTCCTTTCTTTCTCGCCAGAATTATTTTTGTCGCGAACAGGCGACTGTCTAACTACCCGTCCAATGAAGGGAACTGCGCCACGTTCAACTGACGCCGCCGAAGATCACGCCTTCAGACAAGGCTTGGTCGCGAGCGCGAAGAACCGCGCCGAGAATCTCATGATTGTTGATCTGTTGCGTAACGATCTTGGCCGCATCGCTATACCTGGTAGCGTGACCGCAAACCCCTTGTTTTCACTTGAGAAGTATCCCTCAGTCTGGACCATGACTTCAACTGTTCAGGCTCGTATCGCCCCGGCTACGACGCTAGAAACCATCTTGAAAGCGCTGTTCCCCTGCGGCTCTGTGACAGGCGCACCGAAAATCGCAGCCATGCAGCGGATACAAGAAACAGAAGATACACCTCGCGGACTTTACTGTGGCAGCGTTGGCTGGCTGGCACCCAACGGGGATTTTTCGTTAAACGTTGCGATTCGTACCCTAGTACTCAACCACAAGAGCGGTAATGGCCTCTACCATGTCGGTGGGGGCATCGTCCATGACTCAGACCCAGGGCAAGAATGGGAAGAATGCCACTGGAAGGCACGCATACTCGCCTAAAACCAAATAGATGAATAAGCCAACACCTGATCTAATCGAGACGATGCACGCGGACGAAAGAGGCGTCATCGACTTAATGCCTGAGCATTTAACGCGTCTCGCTGGTTCTGCGAGAACGTTGGGCTACCCTTATCCCGGTGATTCCACTGTTATTGAAGCGATCCAACGTGCTTGCGTGGCACACACAGAAATGTCTCTGCGCGTAAGACTACTGCTCAGCGCATCTGGGAGTCTTTCCGTACAGGCAGTGCCGCTAGGCGCATTGCTTGGCACTCCCTTGATTGGGCTGTCGCCTATTGTGCTCAATAGCCAAGAGCCATTACTTCAGCACAAAACCACACACCGCCCTTGGTATGACGTCGCGGCCGATTGGCTCAGCACGCACCCCGCTTACTTCGATCAGATTTTCGTAAATGAGCGTGCAGAGCTGTGTGAGGGCAGTCGTTCAAACATCTATTTACTGAGCGATGGCGTGTGGCTCACCCCTGCCTTGCACTGCGGTTTGCTCGGCGGCACGATGCGTGCTCGCTTGCTACAGTCGGGTCAGGTGCAGGAAGCAGTCCTGCTCCTGAGCGATATACCCGACGCGCAAGCAACCCGTCTGTCGAATGGCTTGCGCGGCTGGTTTGAAGTGAAGCCGGACGCCTCACTCCTTCCAGGGCATATCCTTCCATAATTGCTGCAACATCTTTTCTGTATCGGCGAGTTCTTTCGCGTACGCAGGCGGTGCCAAATAACGGATCGGTGCAAACAATTCACCTGCCTTTTTGATGTACTCAGGATCTGCAGCAGCCTGCGCGACAGCCTTCACCAAACGATCGCGAATCTCAGGTGGCAAGCCCTTCGGTGCTGCCAACCCGCGCAACGAAGCACTTTCCATGTTGTAGCCCTGCTCCGCAAACGTTGGGGTATCAGGCGCTAATACCGTTCGCTTAAGTGACATCTGACCAATCATACGCATCGGTGAGCCGCCTTTGATGTAAGCCAGCGCCTCACCCACGTTGATCGCACCGACGACCAACTGACCACTCACAACGGCAGCGCGTGTCTCGCCCGATCCTTTGTAGGGAACATGGGTCAACTTCACACCCGCGGCTTTCTCAAAAAACAACATCGCAAGGTGGTCATCGGAACCGACTCCTGTGGACCCGACGGTGACCTTACCTGGATTAGCTTTGGCATAGACGACCAAGTCCTTCAAGGTCTTGAACTCGCTTGATGTGTGGACAGTAAAGGCACCGGGGTCATCAATCAAATTACCAATCAAGTCATAGTCCTTCCAGTGAAAGGTCGATTGACGCTCAATTGGAATCGAGATCAAGTTAGGCGTGTTCAAAAAACCAATGGTGTAGCCATCAGGTGCGGATTTGGCTAACTCGGCAAAACCAAT
The DNA here is from genome assembly GCA_903929925.1 of uncultured beta proteobacterium. Lineage (GTDB taxonomy): Bacteria > Pseudomonadota > Gammaproteobacteria > Burkholderiales > Burkholderiaceae_B > Zwartia. The sequence goes on from CAIYWO010000358.1 coordinate 6,748, forward strand.
ACCGCCGCCCGCACCCGCCTTGTTGGACACAACAATACGTGCGTTATTGCCCAAATATTTTTCAATGTAGGGCGCAATTAGCCGAGCAACCAAGTCCGTGCCGCCACCTGGTGCGTACGCAATGATCATCGTGATCGGCTTGTTCGGGTATTGGGCCTGCGCCCCACTGGACCACGCCAAGGCTGCCAGCAAAGCCACGCCAGTCAGACGGCTCAATTTACGGATGAAGCTACTCATACACTCTCCTTATATTTTCGTGCTGCTTTTTATATTTTTGTACTACTTGTCTTTTCTAAGCCGAACTGAATATAGAGCCCTTCTGACGACTTGGATGCTATGACTTACCCGAACATCTTTTTGTAACGCTCGACGAAGACCGGCCAAATTTCGGGGTTGGCCATCCGTGGCGCACGTTCACACCGCAGCAGCCCTTCAATTTGCTCGGCCCCCATGCGCGCGGCATTACGCCGTGCCTCATGCGTGACACCTGCCGTGTGATAGGTGGCCGTAACGTTTGGCAAGGACAGCAGCGGGTTATCGATAGCCGGTGGCTCGACGGTCCAAACATCTAGACCAGCGCCGGAGAGATGCTTGTCGCGCAGCGCCTCATACAAGGCGTTCTCATCATGAATGCCTCCGCGCGCGGTGGACAGGAAGACCGCACCTTTTTTCATCTCACGGTACTGATTCGCGCCAAAAAGATTCATGGTCTCCGGCGACCGTGGGCAATGTACGGACACAACATCCGACTGCGTCACTAATTGCTCAAAACTGACAGGGGTCGCACCACGCTTGGCGATTTCAGCATCTGTGAGCTTCGGATCACAGCCAATCACCTGCATTCCAAAAGCTTTCGCCAAGTGTGCGACACGAGTCCCGATGTTGCCAACACCCACGATACCGATGGTCAAGCCTTTGATCTCGTTGCCCATCAGATCTTCGCGAGTCGTGTAGGCATTGGCGCGCATCACACGATCAGACTCCGCAATGCGATGTTTAACCGACAAAAGCAAGCCAATCGCATGTTCTGCAACGGAGTCTGCATTACAACTTGATTGATTGACCACCAGCACGCCGTGACGGTTGCACGCTTCAAGATCGATTGGGTCAAAGCCAGCACCTGACGCAGAGGCGCACAACAGGTTCGGTAGCTGCTTAAGCAGCTCCTCGCCCAGCCACCACTGTTTAGGCACTTCATCGCGCGCCGCACAGATATGGTAGATCTGTGCCTCCTGAAGTGTTGCCAACGTTTTTTTTTCGTCGTCAGCGTAGCGGCAAATCGCTAAATCAATGTCCTTGAATTTGGCGAGATGCTCGTCAAACACCGGGTTGATCCAAAAATCGAAACGAACAACCTTTTTTTTCATTTCAGAACACCTTTGGCGCGCAGGCTTTGATCCACCCACTTACGATCCAAGGTCCCTTTGGCGATTTGCTTCAGGATGTCCTTCTCTTTCTTCTCGACCGCCATCACTAACGCAGCCAACTCGTCGGCAACATCAGGACGAATTGCAAAAACGCCATCGTAGTCACCCACAATGATGTCACCGGGGTGCACGACCATGCCGTCAACCGAGACGGTGACGTTGATTTCGCCTGGACCTTCTTTGTAGGGGCCACGATGCGAGATCGCACGCGCAAAAACAGGGAAGGTACTTTTGCCCAGGCTATCAACGTCGCGAATTGGGCCATCAATCACAAACCCAGCGATTTTTTTGCTAGCTGCAAGCGTAGACATAATTTCACCGATGATCGCATTGCGCTGCGCACCACCTGCATCCACCACAATCACGTCGCCGGGTGCAGCCATATCAATCGCTTTGTGCACCATCAGGTTGTCGCCAGGTGCAGTCTTGACCGTGAACGCACGTCCCAAAATACGACCGCCCTTGTGAAAGGGACGCAGATCAACCGTACCGTTTGTACGGCTCATGACATCACTAATATTTGCCACGGCGAGCTTGGCAAATTTTTTCAAGGTCGCATTGCTGACAGTGTGCTTGTGCGTGTTGATCGCAAATCCAAGGTTAGACATAGTTACTCCACATAAAATAAAAAGGACGGGGTTTAGTCTTTACGACCGACGTGTACTAAAAACTCTGGCGTCAACTCTTTCAGTGTGTTGACACCCATCATGGCCATGTTGCGCGAAACTTCTTGCTCTAGCAACGAAATCGCGTGATCCACGCCTGCTGGACCACCCACTGCGGCGGCGTAGTTAAAGGGTCGCCCCAGAAACACGCAACGTGCACCTAGGGCAATCGCCTTGACAATATCACTGCCGCGACGCACACCGCTATCAAGCATCACAGGGCCGTCTTTAAATGCATCAAGAATCTGAGGCAGCACTCTTAAGGGTGCGACGGCGCCATCTAATTGGCGAGCACCGTGATTAGACACAATCACGCCATCCATTCCGTACTGCTTGCAAAGTGTCGCATCGGCGGGATGCAGGATCCCTTTGATCACCATCGGCCCCTTCCATTGCGCACGAATCGCGCGAACATGGTCCCAGTGCAGGTGTCCACGCGAAGAAAAGTCCCGCATGACGTTCGCAGACATGATCGGCGCACCGCGGGTGGCGAAAGAGTTCTCAAAGTGCGGCATGCCATGGCGCGCGAGTGTTTTCAGAAACGTGCCAAAGAGCCAGCGGGGATGTGTAATGCCCTGCCACGCCAAGCGCACACTTGGCCTGAGAGGCGTAGAGAAACCTGTA
>CAIYWO010000359.1 GCA_903929925.1 uncultured beta proteobacterium
TGCAGTGGATACGCTATTAGCTGCGGGCTATGTCTACATCGGTATGGATCACTTTGCTCTGCCCGAAGATGAGCTCGCTCAAGCGCTAGAACACGGGACGCTGCAGCGTAATTTTCAGGGTTACGCCACCCAGGCAGACTGTGATTTGATTGCCTTGGGCGTTTCAGCCATTAGCCGAATTGGTAAGACCTACGCGCAAAATCATCGGGTGCTACAAGACTATTACGATGCGCTTGATCGCAGAGAATTGCCGCTAAGTAAAGGTCTGACCATGACCGACGATGACCAGATCCGACGGGCAGCGATTCACGATTTGTTGTGTCAGTCTGAGATCGAAATTCCAGAGTTTGAAAAGCGTTGGAACATCGATTTTGCCGAATACTTTGATCAAGAGCTTGAGCAGCTGCAATCCTTGGCAGCCGACGGACTTGTGTCGCTCAACGAATCTGAGATCACAATCACGCCTCGAGGTCGCTTTCTGGCGCGGATCGTCGCGATGCGTTTTGATCGTCATTTACGTGAAGCCAAAACGCATGCGCGGTACTCGAAGGTCATTTAGCCCATCGATTTGCGTAGTCGTTACATTTCTAACCATTTGTTTCTTGCCCTTGCTACTTTGTAGCGCTAGAGTCATTGACTAGATTGTGATGTCTGCCAGGAGGGGAAATGAGACGTTCAGTTGATGGTGTGCTGAGCGCCCGGTGTGAGGCCATTGAGGCCCGGATGGATGCGCGGGTTTCAGAAATGAAAGGCGAAGTACAAGCCTTATTGGTTCGGATGGACGAGCGAGACTCACGGAATGAAGCAACCTTCGAGGGTATCAGGCTTAACTTCATCGAAACCCGCAAGCAGATTACGAACTTAAAGTACATCGTAGTCACCACAGGCATCGCCTCGGTGATTGGTCTCTATGCAGCCAATGTCGCTACGATGCAGGCACTGCTCTCGGCCTACGATTCAGGCAAGGCGATGGCGACGGTATTCGCCCAAGCGGCAGAACGTATTCAGCGCACGAATGAACGGCTCGACATCATGGAAGAGCGGCTCAACAAGAAAATGAACACGCCCCAAGAGGTCGTGATCAAGTAAATGAAACTGACTGAAGCAGAGCGGCTCCTCGGAGCGGCTTTTTATTTTTCCGTCACCCAGCTGCCTGACTTGCCGCCATGCTTCTCAATGAGCTTGATGTCGTCCATCACCATGCCACGGTCAATCGCCTTGAGCATGTCATCTGCTCGGGCGTTAAAAAGCCACCCGAAGGTGGCTAGTACCCAAGTGGGTGTGGGTTACCGGTCAGCAATGGCTACCACGCTGGTCAACGGACGTATGGTGAAATCAAACTGCCCCCCTTGCGCACCACCGGCAGCCAGCTCCAGTGCGTCATCAGATACATTCAGCACAACAACTTCATCTAGTTCAATAGTCATAGCAGACTCCAAGGTTGTAGGTTACCGGCGCAGCAGGAGCTAACACCACACGGTTCGCGTAGTATTCGGTCCCTCCTGCTCACCAGCGGCTGCCAGCTCCAGTGCGTCATCAGATACATCCAGCACAACAACTTCATCAAGTTCAATGTTCATGGCAGACTCCAAATAGGTTAGCAGCGCAGCGGAAGCTCGCACCAGTTAAAGGCATTTTATGAATGCACCATTTTTATAATATCGGCGCTGAATGGCTGTCAACCATTATTTGTGTGCAAGTGCGAGAGCTGATTAAGCCTCGCGCTCATAAAACTGAGACATCTGAGCAATCACCTCAGCCTACCCCTTGTTGATTTCAGCCAACCGAGACCCCACCGTACCCGCACACCCATAAATCGACGGCTTCGTTGTGCCGACCGATGTACATTGGTTTGCCGATTCGTTCAGAGGTTAAACACCATCCGTTTAACTTGATGCTGAGCGATTAGTCCAAAGCGTTCCATTAAAGAGCGGCTTGCTCGGTTATTGGACGCAGCCGTACCCGATACAGTTTGGCACGCATTGTTTTTGGCATAGTTAAATAATGACTGTGTCAATTTATCTGCTGCACCCGTCCCCCAGTAGGATCGTTTGACGTAGATGCTGTCCACATAGCATTCACTTTGAGATATGAATAGAGTGACCTGACCTATCAACTCGTCGCCGTGGCGCATAATCAAATACGAACAACCAGGAATAGACAATTGCTTGGCGATACTCTCGGGCGTGACACGAGGGATTCCTGCGCGTCGTTTATAAGCTTCTCGATACAAGTCGCATAACTGTTCGTTCGTAGTGGCACTGTCACCCTCGTATTTGCTTGCCGAAAAATCTGATTTATCTTCGGTATCGTGGTGTTTGATTGCACCACGATAATGAACTTGTACATCTAAAGGTGAAAAGCCTAGCCCAAACCAAAATGCCTCACCTTCGACAATTCCATCGGATTGGTGCATGGGCTGTTGATCGAGACTAACTATTATCTGTACTTTTGAATCTGCCTTGAGTTCATATATGAGACGTTCAATCAACGATTGATGCCGTTTCATATAACGATCTTCAATCAACATTCCACCGTAAGGGTAATACAAGGTCGTGTCAGCCTGAACGCTTGGAAA
>CAIYWO010000360.1 GCA_903929925.1 uncultured beta proteobacterium
CCCACTGCAGCAGTTGGCCATTGCATCGCATCAGTAAACTGAGACCCTGCGAACGTTAAGACTCCGACCATCGCCATGGTTGCTACGGTGCGCACACGCCCGTCGAGATCTACGGCGTTGTGTTGAATGAGAACCATCCCAAGTCCAAACGAGCAACCGGCTGTCAGGGCAAACGCAACGCCTAAACCAATTTCCTGCCATTGCCGCTGCACACCGAGGCCTGACGCAGCACCGAATACATCCAAAGCTAACGCCAAGCCGATCAGCATAATAGGCATCGCCTTCAGAACGAGAGGCTCGGGACGCTCCTTGTAGAGGACACGCGCCCACATCGCAATCCATAGGGGATACGTATTGAATGCCAACAAGGCAAGTGAAACGGGCAACCGTGCGACTGACGAATAAATACTGACACTCTGGATCGTAAAAAGGATGCCAACGAGGGGTAATACCTTTTTGTGCCGTGCAGTCAGTCGAATCGAGACGCCTTGCACCAATATGATCAAACCAACAACGACGGCGGTGATGCTACTGCGCATCACCACCGCTGCCGCGACATCAGCACCGTTATCAAACGCGATTCGAGCCGCAATATGATTCGAGCCCATCAACAAGGCCACCAATAACAATGCAGCAAAGGCTGGCCCTGAAATCGCTTGTGTTTTCATACCTGCTGCTATTTAAGAGCAACCGCGAATCCGCGCTGAACCGCCGGACGCGCCATCATGACCTCGTACCAACGCTTCACATTTGGATATTCAGCCAGATCAACCTGGTGACGTTGATGACGCCATGCCCAACCCAAAATTGCGAAATCGGCAATTGATACGTCACCTGCAAAATAGGTGTGCGTGGCCAATCGCTTATCCATAACCGAATAGAGTCGACGCGTTTCTTTACTAAACCGCTCCACGCCATAGCGCTTATCGTCTTCGTTGGTGAGCCCGAGAAAATGATGCACTTGGCCGGGGATTGGTCCAAAGCCCCCCATTTGGAACATTAACCACTCATAGACGGGCACACGGGAAACCAAATCTATTGGCAGAAACTTACCCGTTTTTTCAGCGAGGTAAAGGAGGATTGCACCTGACTCAAACACAGTAACGGTCTTGCCGCCAGGGCCGTCTGTGTCGATGATCGCAGGGATCTTGTTGTTAGGGCTGAACTTCAAAAAATCGGGATTGAACTGCTCGTCTTTGCCGATATTGACGGTCGTCACTTGGTAGGGCAACCCCATTTCCTCGAGAGCGACAGAAATCTTTCGGGCATTAGGCGTATCAAAAGAAAAAAGCTGAATGGTCATGTTATTGAATACCCGTCTTGTGGAGAGAGATTTGCTGGTGTAAGGTGAAACGCAATAAGTACAAATATATAGGAGATTGGGTCATGGTTTCGGTTTATTCGTGTAATCACAACGCTCAAAAGCGCCTTTCGATTAAAACAGGTGCACGCTTAGCGAGTCTCGCAGTCTTTGCAGCCCTAAGCTTGCCCCTCGCCGGGACTGGTCTTGCCCAAACTTTCCCTGACAAACCCCTAAAAATTGTTGTGGGCTTTCCTCCTGGTGGCGGATCAGATTTGATGGCGCGCATGGTTGCAGAACGGCTCTCACCTCTGATTGGTCAGCCAGTGATTGTGGATAACAAGCCTGGCGCGGGATCGACCATCGCCGCCTCATTCGTAGCTAAATCTAAGCCAGACGGCTATACGATTCTGTTCGGACAAGCGGCGAATCTTGGGATCGCTCCCGCGATGATGTCCACGCTCAATTACGATCCAATCAAAGACTTCGCACCCATTACACGATTGGCGGCCGCCCCATTGCTAGTTGTCGGACCAACTACGCTTGCAGCTGCCAATATGAAAGAAGTGATTACGCTTGCCAAAGCGAA